>DASUPX010000438.1:0-14258 GCA_036280905.1 Rubrobacter sp.
ATCCCCGCATCCGTGCCGCCATCATGCCGCACGTAAGCGTGGCCGGTGACCCTGTCATCGGTGCCGTCGGAACCGCCAACGTCCGTTATGACGGCCAGAGCCACTCCGCTTGCCATGAGGAGCGCGGCCGCAGCCGAAATCAATAGGTAAACAATGCGTCTCAAGATGCTTCTCCTTTCCCTACTCTTCCCCTTGCAGAGGTATGGAGGAAAGAGTCCCCCGATCCTTCTGCGCGATGGAAGACCATAATAGACTGCTCTAGCGTCTTGCGCATCCCTCAGGAGATGGGCATCAAGAACTATTTACGTCGGTATCCGAGATGAGAGTTGTCCGAGGTTCGCTGAGACTGGAGCAAGCTTGATCGTGAAGTGTAGCCTCGTTGTCATAGTCTGCTCCGACCGAGGCCAACGCCGTCGCGTCTGCGGTTATTCGGGCGAAGGGACGGCCGGTTCGTTATCCCCGCGCATCAGGCGTCTCCTGGCCGTCTCCCGTCCGCCTATGGCGCGGACATGCTCTGTGGCCTTGGCCAGGCCGAAGACGGGCATGTTGGAGTAGATGGCCTCGTAGTTTCCGCGCTCCACGATGTAGGTCTCGTGAAAGATCCCCACGCTCCCGTCCTTGCCGACGGTCCGGTTGAAGCGCTGCCAGGCTGGCATGTGGGGGTCGTCCGGGTTGCGGGCGAAGGTCTCCAGGTCCTCGAACGAGCGCCAGTACTGGACCAGCGCCGGTCCCCGCCCGTAGAGGAAGAACTCGCCGCCGAGAAATCCTTTCTCCGGGTGCTTGTAGAGCTCGCGGAGCATGGGTCCCATCGCACGCAGGGTGGGGAGCCATTTCCTCACGGCGAAAATCTTGTTGATCCTCATCCCAATAATGAACACGACGAAGGGCTCGTCTATGCGAGCCGTGTGCCTGCCGTTTACTATCTGTGCCATGCCAGCCCTCCCTTTCTCTAGGCTCGGGGAACTACAGCTGATCCCTGTCAGGGACCACGAAACTTACTATTCTGCGGATCTTCATCGGACCTCCGTCTTCCGGATTCTCGGTTTTCTGATGAGTCCTATACCCAGCACGAAGACACCCGAGGCCAACACGACGGCGCCCACGAAGGCGAGGTAGATCATGGCGTTCGGCTCCGTAGCTTCCGGTGAGAGCACGGAGAGAAAGAACGCCGCAGGCAACAGCACCGCCGCCGCCGGGACGGAGTGCCGGGCAAAGCCCGCGAGCCAGCCCGGCAGGTTTGCCTCGTCCACGTAGCGCAGCGTTACCAGCGAGAGCACGAGCAGCACCCCGGCGTGCGCGTGCCCAGCCCGCCAGAGGTCCTGGCGCAACCCGTTCTGCGCGTAGGCGGGGTCGCCGATCAGGAGCGAGAGGATGCTCGTCCCTCCGTAGACGACCGCGGGTAACAACACCAGGAGCACGCCCGCCGTCAGCCGAGACTCGCGGCTCATGGCGCCGACCCGCCATCGCCTATCCCCCACAGCGAATAGAAGACGCCGCCGCCGCGCGCCCGTACCGCGATGTGGCCGTTCTCGGCCAGCGCTCTTAGCCTTCTGTCCGCCTCCGCCACCGACAAAGAAGTCCTCGCCGCCGCAGCCGCGGCCGATACCTCGCCCCCATCCCGTATCGCCTCCAGCAACTCCCGCTCCAGCTCAGCTTCGGAGATCCGCGGGGTCCTCTCCCCGATCTCCGAAACGCTACCGGCGAGCAACCCGAGCGCGGGAAAAGCGATCCAGAAGTAGGTCGTAAAGACCCACCACAACTGCGGCACGAAAACGACCAGCAACAACCCAGAGAGCGCGACCGGCAGGATCACCGACAGCGCGGCGACGGCCCTGGTGCCCGGGCTCATCTTCTCCACATCCAGCCCGAAGAACTCTCCCCGCCCGTGGTGCCCCCACCAGCGAACTACTCCAGATCCGAACCCAACCCCGGCATAAGATCTACCGCACATCAGTCCTGCCTTCCTCACGCTTTCCACACCCCCTGTACGTCTATATGTCAACATTGACATAGATATCCTAGGCGTGACCGGTTAATATGTCAAGGGTGACATAGCAAAACAACGGAGAGTTCTGGAGACCATCATGAGGACGTTGGGGTATGCGGTGTTGGGGTTGTTATCCAGGGAGGAGCTATCGGGGTATGACTTGAAGCGGTGGATGGAGCGGCCGCTTGGATATTTCTGGAGTGCGAGGCACAGTCAGATCTACCCCGAGCTCGCGCGGCTGGAGGAGGAGGGGTTGGTGGCGCACACGCTGGTAGAGCAGAGCGGCAAGCCGGACAAGAAGGTGTACAGGATCACGGCTGAGGGGTTGCGGGCGCTCGAGGATTGGGTGACACAACCTCCCGGGTCGAGGCCGGTGCGGGACGAGCTGACGTTGAAGGCGTACTCGGTGTGGCTGACGGACAAGGAGAAGGCCGCGAGGCTCTTTCGCGAAGAGGGTTTGCAGCACGAGGGGCGGCTCGCTCACTACGAGGACCTTCGAGCCTGGATGGAAGGCGAGCACCAGGACGAGATGCGGGACCCGGCCTCTCCCTGGTTCGCCACCTACGCCACGCTCCGGCGCGGCATCGGCTACGAGAAAGAATACGCCGAGTGGTGCAGGTGGATGGCGGACTCCATGCAGGAACGGGAACCAGTCGAGGCGCCGAAAAACAGTGAGGCCAGCGGAAAGTAAGGCCGTCGGCGATCAGCCCGAGTGGGCTGACGGCTGACCGCCAACGGCGCAATTCCGGTAGAATCTGGACGCCTGGAAGGGTCGCAGGGCCAACCGCCCTGCTGGCCTTCAGCCAGATACAAGAAGCTGAAGGCCAATAGCTGAAAGCTGACGGCTAAAGTCGGAGGATGATGGAGCTACGCAGGTACAGGGAGGGGGATGCGGAGACGCTGGCGCGCCTCGGGGTGGCCGCCTTCGACACCAGCGTCTCTGACTGGATGGAGATGTTCGACCCCGGGCGTAATGCCAGGCTCGACCTCGAGCAGGTACACGTCATAGAAGAGGACGGGGAGCCCAGGGCGAGCGCGACCGTGCTGCCGCTGGAGTCGTTCGTGGGGGGAGTACCGCGTCCCATGGGCGGCATCTCCGCGGTCATGGTCCATCCCGCCTACAGGCGGCGGGGCTACGCCGGGAAGCTCATGCGCGCCGCATTGCGCGACATGCGCGAGAGGGAGGTCGCCCTGTCGTTGCTCTCGCCGTTCGCGCACGCCTTCTACAGGGTCTTCGGTTACGAGCTGGCCAGCGAGACCATCCAGTACAGTCTAAAGCCCTCCGATCTCTCGACCAGCCCAGAGCAGGGACTTCTCAGGGACTACAGGGAGGGAGACCTCCCCTCCCTGATGGAGGCCTACGAAGCCGAGGCGAGGCGGCATGCGCTCAGCGTGCGCCGGAGCCGGGATCACTGGGAAGAGATCCTTGCCGAGAAAGACGGGTACGTTGCCGTCTACGAGCGGGAGGGCGGGGTTGAGGGTTACATCCTCTACAAGCTCTCCGGGTGGCAGGAACAGGACCCACGACGCACCCTCAAGGTGAACGAGCTCGTCGCCCTCGGGCCGCGGGCCAACGAGGCGCTCCTCTCTTTCCTGGCTGGCTTCGATCCCCTGGTCTACGTCCATGGGATAAAGCTAACCACCTCGCGCGGAGAGCCGCTCCACCCCTATCTCCAGAGCTCCTACGTAAAGGCCAGCATCGACCCCGACCAGATGCTGCGCCTGGTCGACGTCGAAACCGCCCTGGGCTATCTAGAGCTCGCGTCAGACGAACCGCTCGTCCTCGACGTGAGAGACGACGTCATAGCAGAGAATCAGGGCGAGTACACCATTGGGCAAGGCAAAGTGGTCCGCGGGGCCGAAGCCGAACAGAGCATCACGCTCGACGTGCGCCAGCTCACCCAGCTCTACGCTGGCTACCTCCCTACAGCAGACCTCGCCAGGCGCGACCTCATCCAGCCGAGCTCCCCTGAGGCCCTCGAACTCCTCGACTCGCTCTTCCCCCTCGGGGACCCGCTGCTCAGCAGGCCAGATCATTTTTGAGGGAGGTGTCTTGAGGGAGATATCTGGCTACAGGTTTCAGGCCCGGTGGCAAAACCATTCTCGCCACCGAAAATCACCTTGCGTGCCGCAACTGTAAACTGTGTCCCAAATAATAGAGGGCTACTCCATCCGAGCAAGAGCTGACGGCTGACAGCTGATAGCTAGCGACCGAAGGGAGCGACATGAAGCACACGGGCACCGTAGGATATGCGGCGATGTTCGAGCAGTTCCATCCTACGGAGCTATTGGGCTGGTGCAAGGTGGCAGAGGAGTCGGGTTTCGGATCGGTCATGGCCTCGGATCACTTCCACCCGTGGACCCCGGATCAGGGCCAGAGCGCCTTCGTCTGGTCGTGGATGGGCGCCCTCGGCGCGACGACGAACCTCCGCTTCGGTACTGGCGTGACGCCGCCTGGCTTCCGGTACCATCCCGCCATCATCGCGCAGGGGGCGGCGACGCTAGAGGCCATGTACCCCGGGCGCTTCTGGCTCGGGCTTGGCGCGGGCGAGGCCCTGAACGAGCACGTCGTGGGGGATTACTGGCCGGAGGCGCCCACCCGTTTGCGCATACTCATGGAGGCCATCGAGGTCATCCGCAGGCTCTTCTCGGGGAAGGTCGTCAAGTACAGCGGCGACCATATAAAGCTGGAGAGCGCGAAGCTCTACACGATGCCGGACACGCCGCCCCCCATCTACGTCGCCACCGCCGGCCCCCTCCAGAGCCGCAGGACGGGTGAGTTCTGCGACGGCATCATAACCGTGGGGGCAGCAGACGAGAAGATAAAGATGCTGATGGAGAAGTTCGAGGAGGGGGCGCGCCGCGGGGACAAGGACCCCTCGGAGATGCCGCGCATGATACAGCTTCACGTCTCGTGGGCAGATAGCCAGCAAGAGGCCGAAGAGCAGGCCGTCAGGGAGTGGCCCAACGGCGGGATGCCCTTCCCAAAGGCCGACATCCGCAACCCCGAGGATTTCGCGGCCATGGCAAAGCAGGTGAGCGTCGACAACTTCGTGAACCGGGTCCTGATGTCCGCAGACCTGGACGAGCACCTCGAGCACATACAGCACTACGTCGATCTCGGCTTCGACGAGGTCTACGTCCACAACGTGGGACGCAACCAGGAAGAGTTCATCAAGGCCTACGGCGAGCGCGTCATCCCGAAGCTCCGCTGGCCCGGGAACGGTTAGCGCGTGGGCTGGAGAAACGGCGGGTACGCAAGCGTCCTGCTCGTCGCCGTGGGGGCTGCGATGTGGGGCACGGACGCCGTGCTGCGGGTGCCCTTGCTGGAGGTGGCATCACCCTCCCAGATCGTGCTGCTCGAGCACCTGGTCCTGCTACTGTACTCGATCCCCGCGGTGGCGCTCGGGTGGAGGTACTTCCGGGGCCTTGGCGCCGCCCAATGGGTAGCCCTTCTGGTCATCGGGTGGGGCGGTTCGGCAGTCGCGACCCTGCTCTTCACGCAGGCGTTCGTGATCGGGAACCCGACCGTGGTGATCCTGCTCCAGAAGACCCAGCCGCTGTTCGCCATCGCGCTGGCCGGCCTCCTGCTGCGCGAGCGGCTTGGGTGGGCCTACTGGCCCTGCTTCGCGGTGGCGATGGTGGGGGCTTACATGATCTCCTTCTCCGACCTCGGGCCATTCAGCGCCCTTGGCTCGGCCGAGCTGATGACCGCCGCCCTCGCCCTCGGTGCCGCCATCCTCTGGGGCTCATCGACCGTGCTCGGCAGGCTCGTGCTCAGGGACATGCCGTTCCACGCCCTGACCGGGGCGAGGCTACTTCTTGCCGCCCCGCTGCTGGCCGCCATCGTGGTGGTTCAGGGCTCGCTCGGGGGGCTCGGAGCCGGCTTCGCCGCCGAGCCCGGGCGTGTGGTGCTGCTCGCCCTGATCCCCGGTCTGCTCGGCCTGTTGCTCTACTACCGGGGTCTGAGCGGCACCAGGGCCTCCTACGCCACGCTGGCCGAGTTGGCCTTCCCGGCCACGGCCGTCCTGCTCAACTGGGCATTTCTCGGCGTCGGCGTCAGCCCGAACCAGATCCTCGGCTTCATCCTGCTCTGGGGTGCCGTGTTCGTGCTCGGCTACCTGAACTCGAAGGCCCCAGCCCCAGACCCGTCAGCCCCTGTGGTAAGCACCGGATAGGAGCGGGTTCACGAAGACAGTTAGCCTGAGATAAGGCTAAAGGCATCAGGTTACAGGCTACAAGTCATTGACACCGAATTGATACCGGGGCCATCCAGACAATGGCGTTGCTGGGGTGAGAACCTACGCCGGTTCACCCTACCTCGTCATTCTCGTGAAAGCGAGAATCCACGACCGGCCGGAAAGTTAGGCCCACAGGCCGCAGCGTTGCCGTTCGCGCGGAGCAAGCCAGGTATCAGCCCCCGAGCTTTCCCGAAGCCTGAAGCATCATCGAGGGGCCTGGCGTCCTGTACAACGTGTTCGGCGTCACGTAGGTAGAACGGCCCTGGTCGGTACCGGGTAGATTACGCGGTAGCCTATGGTGATCGAGAAAGCGTACAACACGAGGATACCGGGCGTATGAAGCTTCCAAACGATGGAGTTGCGGGTTGAAGGTAGCGGTAGTTGGTACCGGTATCATCGGTGCCTCGGTCGCCTACCGGCTCTCCGAGGGCGGGGCCGAGGTCGTTCTCGTCGACGGGGCAGAGCCTGGCTCAGGCACCACCTCGACGAGCTTCGCCTGGGTGAACGCCAACAACAAGCTACCCCGCGAGTACTTCGACCTGAACGTCGCAGGTATGCGTGAACACGAGCGGATCCGCGATGAGCTCGATGGCGGATGGCTCCACGCTACGGGAAACTTGATCTGGGCCGAAGACCAGGAGAGCCTCGAAGGCCGCGTGGAACGCCTCCGCTCCTGGTCCTACCCCGCCGAGATGTTACCCGCCTCCGCCGTGATCGAGAGGCTCGAACCGGGTGCCAGCTTGCCGGAAGCCCGGATCGCGCATTTTCCCGAAGAATCCTGGGTCGACGCCCCGGCCATCACGAGGACGCTCGTCGACGCGGCCGGCCGCAACGGGGCAACGACGCTTGTAGGTAGCCTGGTTCACGGTATCGAGGTCGGGGCTGATGGTGTGACGGTGAGCCTCGAAAACAACGACACCCTCCGCGCCGACGCCGTGGTCAACGCCACGGGTGCCAGCGGCACATCCGTGGCCCGGATGGCCGGGAGGGAGCTGCCGCTCGACGTGTTCCCCGGGTTGCTCGTGCGGGCTGCCGTCCCTGGCAAGCCCCTCGGGCACCTCATGCACACGCCGCGCATCAACGTCAGGCCCGACGGGGACGGGTACGTCCTGCTCCACCACGACTCCGTGGATGAGGAGCTCACGGACGACCCCACAGGGGTTGAAGATCCGCTCTGCGCGGAGCTTCTGGAACGCGGGCGGCGGGTGCTTCCCGCGCTTGAAGAGGCCGAGATCGTGGAGGCGCGGTTCGGCAGGCGTCCGGTTCCGGCTGACGGGCATTCGTGCGTGGGTGGACTCCCTGAAATTCCAGGCTACTACGAGGCCGTAACGCACAGCGGGGTTACGCTTGGGCCGCTCGTCGGGCGGCTGCTGGCGCGCGAGATCCTGACGGGCGAGGTTGACCCTCTTATCGCGCCGTTCCGGCCGGATCGCTTCGCGTAACCCCGCACGCAACCCTCCACTGTGATCCTCTGTTAGACAAACCAAAAAGCGTTGGTCATCCGTCCGCAACCAGGCCGATTAGTCCAGTGGTCTTACTGATGCCTGTAGCCTGATGCCTGTGGCCTCCAATTCAGTAACCTATGCCGACCGTCCTACGAGTCGCAACAGGGTCTTCCAGGCTACCGAGCATGGCGTCGGCGAGGTCCGCGCGCGAGATGGTGCTGGCGCCAACCACGTTCTGGTCGTGGCCCAGCCGGTAACGGCCTGTGCGCGGCCCGTCTGTGAGCCGCGGGGGACGGAATATCGTCCAATCGGTACCGCTATGCCGCACCTCGGCCTCCATCTCGGCCAGGTCTTTATACACCCCTTTGAAGACCGCCCGGACCAGGGGCCTCGCCACAAACCTGTATAGGAACGTGTCGTCCTTGCCGGCAGACCCCACCGGCGCGGCGCTGATACAGACTAACCTCCCCACCCTGACCTCCCGCATCGCCCCGAGGATGTTCCGGATGGACCGGGAGCACACCGTCGTCTCGGCCCTGTAGGTGTGGGGACCGAGCGCCGACAAAACGGCGTCGGCCCCGACCATCAGGGGCCCTATCTCCGCGCTCCTGAACACGTCGGCGCGGACGACCCGTAGCCGCTCGTGACGCAGCTGCAGCCGCTCCGGGTCCCTCACCACGGCCGTCACGCCATGGCCCGTGGCGAGCGCCTGCTCCACGATACGCCCGCCGGTTCCACCCGTCGCCCCGAACACCACCAGCCTCATCACCATCTCCCTTCAGCTACCCGTTGGTTGCGCTACCACACCCGAATCGTCGAGTTGCCTCAACAGACCCGCCGTGTCCAGTCGCTGCCAGCGCTCGACCATCTTGCCCTCCGCGAAGCGCGCGATGCCGATCACCGACCACACGGCCACCCGGCCGGTGGGGGTCATGCCCCCGAAGTCTCCCAGGTGGGTGCCACGGAACGTCCAGCGGTACGCCACCATGTCCCCTTCAGCCACCAGATCCTCGACCGTGGCATGAAAATCGGGGAAGGATGAGCGCACCCTCGCGAAAGCCTTTCCGAGGCCCGAGATGTCGGGCGAAGCACCCGGAGGGGGGTCGTGATCCACAAAGCTCTCACCAACGAACTCGGGCACCAGACCTACCTCACCAGTGTTGATGACCTCATCGACGAACCGCCGCAAAACGACCCCGTTTTCTTCTCCTTGCCCCATACCCGCCTCCTGTGTGGGTGAGCGCTTACTTACCTGGGTGATGGTATGGTAAGTGGGTGCTCGCTCACTGTCAAGAGGAGGATGGATACTGTGGGGACTCGGGAGCGCATGGTCGAGGCTGCGGAGAGGGTGATGCGCGAGCGGGGGTTGGCCAGGAGCACGACCAGGGAGATCGCGCGCGAGGCCGGTTTCTCGGAGGGGGCGCTCTACAAGCATTTCGAGGGCAAGGAGGATCTGTTTCTGCACGTGTTGGCGGAGCGTCTGCCTTCCTTTGTGGCGCTGGCCAAGGAGCTTCCTGGCCGGGCCGGGGTTGGCACGGTCGAGGACACGCTCGGGGAGGTGGCGAGGAGGTCGCTTCCCTTCTTTGCCGAGGGCGTGCCCATAATCGCCTCCATCTTCTCGGAGCCTGCCCTGCTCTCCCGCCACGCGGAGGAGATCCGGCGGAGGGGCGGAGGGCCGCAGAGGGCGAACGAGGCCGTGGCCGCCTATTTGCGGGCCGAGCAGGAGCTTGGACGGGTGCGAGAGGACGCTGACCCCGAGGCCGCGGCGGGGATGCTACTGGGGGCGTGCTTCCAGCGGGCCTTTCTCCGCCAGTTCCTGGCCGAGGAGATTGATCCCGCGGAGGAGGAGGGGTTCGCCAGGAAGGTCGTGGTGACCCTCATGCAAAGCTTGTCGCCCGGGAGTTAGGAGAATCTCAAGCGCGGCGAAAGACCAGGTACCGCACCAGAAGCGCGGGCCAGAACAGGAAGTCGAGGGCGAGCGCGGGGTAGATGAGCAGCAGGTCTATGCGTATGTTCATCTCCGGCGGTATCCCCGACTCGTAGAGGGCGTACAGGGCCAGGGCCACGGACGGCAGTACGAAGGTCGCCACGGCGCACCTTTGTCTCAGCGACGGCGACAGGGTCTGGCGCAGTGAGATCAGGAAAAGGACCAGGCAAGCCACCGGGGACAGAAGGATGAAGATCGCGATCGGCAACTGCGTCCATGCCGTACCCTCCTGGATCGCCAGCCCGAACGGTCCCACGAAGAGATTTTGGAAGGACCGTGCCGGTGGGATGGCCGACAGAACCATAAGATTCACCCCCGATGCAATACACGTTTGTTCCATAAAGGAGCACCTATCCCCTTCCTGATCGGTACCTGTCGAACAGTTTACAACCGGCCTCCGCGGCGCCTATACTGACCTTCCAGGAAAGGGAGGCGAGTACGCAGGATCAGCGTTCGCACAGCAGGCGTTTCTCCTCGAGGGTGGGATCCCGCCACCCTCGTCTAGAACCAGGCCGGGTACCGTGCTTTATAGTGTCGACGAAGGACTCTCCGGGGGGCGCCCACGAGCTTGTGGAAAGGAGCAGGAGCATTGGGAGAATTGCTATTTAGCGGGGGAACTGTCGTAACCGCGGAGGGCAGCTACAAGGCCGACGTGCTCGTCGACGGCGACAAGATAGTGGCCGTCGCCACCGGGCTCGAGGCAGACGGTGCCGAGGTCGTCGACGTCACGGGCAAGCTCCTGATGCCCGGCTTCATAGACGCCCACACCCACATGGACATGCCCTTCGGGGGCACCGTGACGGCCGACGACTGGGCGACGGGCACCGAGGCCGCGGTGGCCGGCGGGACGACCATGATCATCGACTTCGCCCTGCAGGAGGCTGGCGGCACCCTGGCGGAGGCGTACGACGCGTGGACCGAGAAAGCACGCGGCAAGGCCGTCATCGACTACAGCTTCCACGTGGCCATAACCGATCTGCGCGACGATATAAAAGACGAGTTGCCCGACCTCGCGGCGAAGGGTGTAGCCTCCGTCAAGATCTTCATGGCCTACAAGGGAACGCCACTCTACACCGAGGACGAGGACCTCTTCGAGGCACTCCAGCTCTCGAAAGAGGCGGGTGTCCTGGTTATGGTTCACGCCGAGAACGGCGACGCCATCTCCAAGCTGCAGCAGCAGGCGCTCGCCCGCGGCGACACGGCCCCCCGCTTCCATGCCCTCACCCGCCCCGAGGCCGTAGAGGCCGAGGCGACCAACAGGGCCATAAGGCTGGCCGAGGTTGCCGGGGCCCCGATACTCGTGGTCCACGTCTCCTGCGCCGGCGCCCTCGAAGCCATCCATCTCGCCCACGAGCGCGGCCAGACCGTCTACGGCGAGACCTGCCCACAGTACTTCCAGTTCGAGTACGAGGATCTGGCCAGGGAAGGCTTCGAGGGGGCCAAGTTCGTTTGCTCCCCGCCGCTTCGCGACCCCGGCAACAGGCCCGCGCTCTGGAACGGGCTCAAGTTCGGGGACCTTCAGATCTTCGGCTCAGACCACTGCTCGTTCAACTACGAGGGACAGAAGGAGCTTGGCAAGGAAGACTTCACCCTCATCCCCAACGGCCTACCCGGCGCCGAAGAACGCGCCATGACGCTCTGGACGCTCGGCGTACGCGAGGGCAAGCTCTCCGAAAACCAGTTCGTCGCCGTCCTCTCCACCAACCAGGCGCGCATCTACGGCGCCTACCCCCGGAAAGGGACGCTTGCTCCGGGGGCCGACGCGGACATGGTGATATGGGATCCGGAACTGTCCATCACGGCGACGTTAGAGAACCGTCACGGCAACGTGGACTACACGCCCTACGAGGGCAGGGAGTTTCACGGTGGGCCCGAGGCGGTCTACGTGCGGGGAGAGCTGGTCTACAGAGATGGTGAGGTGGTCGGGGAGCGGGGCTCTGGCAGGTTCGTCGAGCGGCGTTTCAAGGCCACGGAAGGACTGGAGGTACGGGTATGACAGACCCCGGTGAGCTATTCGATCGGCACAAGGAGGCGCTGCCCTCGTGGATGCCGCTCTACTACGAGCACCCGCTCGAGCTCCAGCGCGGCGAGGGTTTCAAGGTGTGGGACTCCGAAGGAAACGAGTACCTGGACTTCTTCGGCGGGATCGTTACCACCATAAGCGGCCACGCGGTGCCGGAGATCACCGACGCCATAAAGAGCCAGGTGGACAAGATCCTGCACACCTCGACCCTGTACCTGATCGAGAACCAGATCAAGCTGGCCGAGAAGCTGATCGAGCTTGCCCCGATCTCGGGCGAGAAGAAGGCCTTCTTCGTTGGCAGCGGCTCGGAGGCGAACGAGGCCGCCCTCCTCTTCGCGACGCGCTACCGTAACTCCGGCGAGATCATCGCGCTGCGTTCCTCCTACCACGGCTCGACGTTCATGACCATGGGAATTACGGGTCAGAGCGTCTGGAGCCCGACCTCCCGCTCGGCCCTCGACGTGGCCTACGCCCGCAACCCGTACAGGCTCCGCTGCCCGCTGTGCCGGGGTGAGGGACGCTGCAACCTCCTGTGTGCCGACGACGTGCGGGCCGTCGTTGAGGAGGAGACCACGGGCAACGTCGCGGCGTTCATCGCCGAGCCCATCCAGGGCGTCGGGGGGTTCGTCGACGCGCCACCCGGATACTTCGAGCGGGTAAAAGAGATCCTGGACGAGACGGGGATACTCCTGATCTCCGACGAGGTACAGACGGGTTTCGGCCGGACCGGGGATCACTTCTGGGGCATCGACGCCTTCGATGTGGAGCCGGACATGATCGTGATGGCCAAGGGCCTCGGAAACGGCCTGGCCATCGGCGCCGTCGTCGGCAGGGCCGAGGTGATCGAGTCCGTCTCCCCCAACCTCCACCTCTCGACCTTCGGCGGGAACCCGATCTCGACCGCAGGGGCCCTGGCCAACATCAACTACGTGCTTGACAACGACCTCCAGTCCAACGCCCACGCGGTAGGCACCCACCTCAAGGGACGTCTCGAGAAGATGGCAGAGAACCACGACGTGGTCGCCGAGATCCGCGGCCGTGGCCTGATGCTGGCCCTCGAGCTGGTGGGTGACGGCCTCGAGCCGGACCCGGCCGCCGCCGTGCGCTTCCTGGAGGCATGCCGGAGGCGCGGTCTGCTCGTCGGCAAGGGCGGCCTGAAGGCGAACAGCATCCGCATCTCCCCGCCGCTCATCGTTACCCGCGAGGCGGCGGACGAGGCCGCAGACATCATGGATGAGGCTCTCGCCGAGGTCGGCGCCACGGAGAAGGTAGGCTAGTGCAGACGGAGGGGGTGGACGCCCGCCGGGCCGTAGAGGAACTGAAGGAGCTGGCCGACCTCACCGGCGGCCCAGAAGGCGCCAGACGCGTCGCCTGGACAGACGAGTGGCAGAAGGCCCGCGAGTGGTTCAGGGGCAAGCTTGAGGAGATAGAAGGCATAACCGAGATAGAGACGGACGAGGCCGGCAACGTCTGGGCCACGGCCCCCGGCGACTCCGAGCGGGCCGTGCTCCTTGGCGGCCACATAGACTCCGTCCCGAACGGTGGCTGGCTCGACGGCGCCCTGAACGTGGTCGGCGCGCTTGAGGTCATGCGCGCCCTCGCCCCGCAAGAGCGGCCGGTCACCCTGCGTCTCGTTGACTGGGCCGACGAGGAGGGCGCCCGATTCGGACGCAGCCTCTTCGGATCTGGCGCCGCCGCCGGCGCCCTGAAGCCCGACGACGTGCGTAACCTCAAAGATAGCGACGGCGTGGCCCTGCCAGACGCCCTCGCCGAGCACGGCGTGGACCTCGACGCGGTCAACGAGGCGGGAAGCCAGCTCCGGAACGCCGTCGCCTACCTCGAGCTCCACATCGAGCAGGGCCCGGTTCTCGAAAAGTTGGACCTGCCGCTCGGGGTGGTTCTGGGCACCTTCGGCGTCGAACGTCACGCCGTCAGCTTCACCGGCCGGCACGCCCACTCGGGCTCCACGCCGATGGAGGTAAGGAGGGACGCCTTCATCGCGGCGGCCCGCTCCGCCGTAGCGTTCCGCGACGACGCGAGGGATCGCGACGACGTGCGCGCCACCACCGGCTTCGTCAACGTCAGCCCGGCCATCGTCACCGCCTTCAACGGGTGGTGCGAGATGTCCCTCGACCAGCGCGCGCTCGACCCCGCGGTACTGGCGAGCATGCTCGACGCCGCCGAGGACGCCACGGCCCGCATCGCCATGGAGGAGAGCGTCTCCGTCGAGTGGAAGGGGCTCTGGCACATAGAGCCCATACCCTTCGATGAGGATCTCATCTCCCTTGCCGAAGAGGCCGTGACCGAGGTAGCCGGGCAATCGCACAGGCTACCGAGCGGACCCCTGCACGACGCGGCCGAGATGGCGCGCCTCATGCCCACCGTAATGCTTTTCGTCAAGAGCCTCGGCGGCCTGAGCCACACCAGAGACGAAGACACCCCAGAAGAGGACCTGGAGCTCTCGGTAAAAGCGCTTCACAACCTCGTCATCAGGACCATGGAGTGGGCGAAATAGGCAACAGGCGTCAGGCAACAGGCATCAGGTAATTTTACTGAAGCCTGAAACCTGTAGCCT
>DASUPX010000439.1:0-2107 GCA_036280905.1 Rubrobacter sp.
CGGGATGCCGCAGAGCTCTACCGAAAGGTCTAAATCTTTATCGTGCCTCACCAAGCCACGGCCTCAGCGTCGAAGACTGGTCCCTCGATGCACGACCGGACGTAGCCACGCCCGTGTACGGGCACGACGCAACCGTTGCACGAGCCGTTCCCGCAGCCCATCCTCTCCTCCACAGAGAGCTGGCAGAGCGTGTTCTCGTCTGCGGCGGCGAGCTTGACGGCGGCGAGCATGGGGTTTGGTCCGCAGGAGTAGATGGCATCGTAGTCGCCCAGCTCCACGCCGGTGTCGAGTACCGTGCCCCGTTTTCCGACGGAGCCATCCATAGTTGCAACCCTGGCACCGGGGAACTCGCCGGCGACTACAGAACATCCCACGTCCGCGAATCCGAGGAACACGTCGTGTGACACGCCCCTCGCCTCCAGGTGACGGCCAAGTATCTTGAGCGGCGCGACGCCTATGCCTCCGCCAAGCAACGCTGCTCGAGCTGGGGCCGGATCCACCGCGAACCCTTTGCCCAGTGGTGGGGTGACTTCGATGGTCGACGCCGCGTCCAGAAGCGCTGTGCCGCGGCCCCTTACCTCGAAGAGTAGGCTGGCCGACTCCCCGTCGTGGTCGTAGTACGAGAACGGCCTGGCCAGGAAAGGGTCGAGGGTGAGGGGGAACCCGGCGGCCCGCGCCATCACGAACTGGCCGGGAGCGACTATTCCCTCCCAGGGGTAGCGCAGCAGAGTGTAGCTGCCAAGCTCTCTTCGCTCCTCCACGTTTACCTTGTAGAACTTCATGCACGCGCCGCGTAGAGGCCCTGAAGCGAGTTGACACGCTTCGTTCCGCCACGCACCCTGGCCTCGATGCCCTGGACGGCTGCCGCCGCGCCGGCGAGGGTGGTGATGCAGGGGACGCCGTGCATGAGCGCGCGGCGACGGATCAGGTACCCGTCGGTGCGCGCCCCGCGGCCCCATGGGGTGTTGACGATGAGGTCAACCCCGCCCGCTTCTATCAGGCCGAGCACGTCCTCGCCGAGCTCACCTATCTTGGGCACGACCATGACGGGCAGGCCGTTGTTCTTGAGGACCTCTGCTGTTCCCTCGCTCGCGGAGATCTCGAACCCGAGGTCGGCGAAGGCCCTGGCCACGAGCACGACCGCGCGCTTCTCCCTGTTGGCGACGGAGATGTAGACGCGGCCCGAGACGGGGAGCTCCTGACCCGCCGCTGTGAGCGCCTTGGCGAAGGCTCCCCCGAAGGTGCGGTCTATCCCCATGGCCTCTCCCGTGGAGCGCATCTCCGGCCCGAGGAGCGGGTCCACGTCGGCGAACCTGTCGAACGGGAAAACGGGCGCCTTGACCGAGAAATGGCCGTTGGTCGAGCCGCCGAGCCGCATGTCCCTCAACTTCTCGCCGAGCAGCACCCTCGTCGCCACCTTGGCGAGCGGCACGCCCGTCGCCTTGGAGATGAACGGCACGGTGCGCGAGGCGCGGGGATTGCACTCGATCACGAGCACGTCGTCGCCGCGAACCACGTACTGCACGTTCATGAGCCCGACCACCCCTACCGAGAGGGCCAGCTGCCTGGTGTATTCCTCTATCCTCTGCAACAGCGCGCTGTGAAGCGTGATCGGGGGCGTCACGCAAGAGGAGTCGCCGGAGTGGACCCCGGCCTCCTCGACGTGCTCCATGATGCCGCCGACGTAGACATCCTCTCCATCCGAGACGGCGTCGACGTCGACCTCGGTGTAGTCCTCCATGAACTTGTCAATGAGGGTGGGATGCTCAGGGCTCGCACCCGCGCCGGTCCTGAGGTACAGGTCGAGGTCCTCGCCGTTGTAGACGATCTCCATCCGCCGCCCGCCGAGCACGTAGGATGGCCGTACGACGACAGGATAACCAAGCTCGCGGGCGACCTCGCGCGCCTCTTCGGGGGTCGATGCGGTCCCGAACCTGGGGTGCGGGATGCCAAGCTCCTCCACAAGCCTGCCGAACCGGGAGCGGTCTTCGGCGAGGTCTATGGCGTTGGGGGAGGTGCCCAGAATGCGCGCCCCAGCCCTCTCCAGCTCGTGGGCGAGCTTCAGCGGGCTCTGCCCACCGAACTGCAGGATCACACCATCGGGCTC
>DASUPX010000440.1:0-3700 GCA_036280905.1 Rubrobacter sp.
ATCTCGTGAGCCAGGTGCCCGGCGCCAGGTTCATCACAGAGACGCACAGCGGCCATTACATACACCAAGAGCAACCCCAGCTGGTGATCGACTCGGTACGTGAGGTGGTAGAAGCCGCTCGCAAGAAGTCGTGTGCGCTCGACATCAAGAACCACGGTCAGTGCGTCAAGGCCGAACAGCATGCTCAGCGATAGCTAAAGTACGACTAGGCGCTCTCCAGAGAGGACCGGGGGCTCGTAGCAGCCCCGGCCCTTTCTCTTGCCTTATTCACCGAAGTCCGTGGAAGGGTAATTCGCCGAAACTTGCATGCAGAATCCTGCGTTGCCGCGATCCTGAAGGGGATCAGAGGACCTTTGCCAGGTAATGATGAGTTGTATTCTTTTCTCTATGTGGTGGTGCTGGATACTTATGCGCCGTGGCGCATATACGGGTGCTCGCTGATCTCTTCGTGGTCACGTTTCTCTATGAGTTCCCGCAGTATGCTTCTGGCCGCCGAGATCGTCGGGGTCGAGGTAAGTGTGTCCCTCCACCCCGAGCGTATCCTGTTTGCCATCGTGTGCTCCAGTTTACCCTTTGCCGCGGGGACGTTTCCTCGACACTACCCTAGCACCGTGCCGCAGGCTAAAATGCGGAGGTCAGGCTGGGTTACGGCGGGTCGATCTGCAGGGGGCACGCGGAATGTTGTGGCTATTGCTTGGGGTAGGTCTTCTGGTTCTGGCCACCTGCGCGCTCCTGTACAACCGTCTCGTCAAGTTGCGCAACAGGGTGGACAACGCCTGGTCGCAGGTCGACGTGCAGCTCAGGCGCCGCTACGACCTGATCCCGAACCTCGTCGCGACCGTGAAGGCGTACGCCCAACAGGAATCCGAAACACTCGAAGCGGTCGTCGAGGCGAGGAACGGGGCGCGCTCCGCGGCCACCATCGCCGAGCAGGGCAGGGCCGAGAGCATCCTGACGAGTGCCATCGGAAACCTCATGGCCGTCGCTGAGGCCTACCCCGAGCTGCGCTCCGTGGAGAGGTTCGCGGACCTGCAGAAAGAGCTATCCAGGACGGAAGACAAGATCTCCGTCTCCCGCCACATCTACAACGACACCACCCTCAACTACAACGACGCCATCTCCACGATCCCCACGAACCTCGTCGCGGCCCTCGTGGGCTTATCCAGGCGAGACTACTTCCAGGCCGAAGATGACTCCAGGCAGGCCCCCGGGGTGAACCTGTGAAGGCGCCGAGGCTGATGCTGGCGCTGATCTTCGCCGTGCTCGCGGTGGTGCCGTTCCTCGCCCTGGACGAGGCCGGGGCCAAGAGTTTCACGCTGCCGGAGGCTGACGTCGTGGCCGACGTACAACCCGATGGCTCGGTCCTCGTCACGGAGAACATCACCTACGACTTCTCCGGGTCCTTCGAAGGAGGGTACCGCGAGATTCCCCTCGAGAACGGCATGAGCGTGAGCGACGTCTCCGTGAGCGAGAGCGGCAGGCCGTACGTGCCGGGGGCGTCGGCGGAGCTAGGGTCGTCTGGCGCGCCGGGCACCTACGGCACGGCGAACCTGGGCGACGCGTACAGGATCGTGTGGCACTACCGGGCCACAGACGAGCAGCGCACGTTCACCGTCAGATATCGCCTAAGCGGCCTCGCCGTGGCCTACGACGATGTGGTCGACGTTTACTGGCAGGCCTGGGGTGACGAATGGCAGGAGCCGTTGGGTTCTCTGGAGGCGAGCATGAACCTACCAGGAGACCCACGGAGAGGCGCCGTCAGGGTGTTCGGGCATCCGGCTTCGGTGAACGGGGAGACGAGCCTGGGCTCTGGTTTGGTCTCCCCCACGCTCGTCGCCAGCGACGTGCCGCCCGAGCAGTTCGTCGAGATGCGGGTAGTGTTCCCGAGGGAGTTGCTGTCTTCGACGGGCGGGGCCAGGGTGGTGCAGGGAAACGGGCTGCAGAAGATACTGGACCAGGAGGCTGCGGATGCCAGATCCGAGTCCCGCGCGCTGTGGCTCCAGCGCCTGCAGCCGGTCTTCGCGCTGCTGTTCATCGCCCTGGCCGTGGCGATGATGGCGTGGGTCTACATGCGCTACGGTCGGGAGCCAAGGGTGGACTACTCGGAGCGCTACGAGCGGGAGCCGCCCACGGACGACCCTCCGGCGGTGGTCAGCGCGATCATGGGCCAGAAGCCCTCGGTCGGGACCAGGGAGTTCACCGCCACCCTGTTCGATCTGATCCGGCGCGGCGTCCTGGAAGCGCAACCGGTCTCGGTGAAGCAGGGTGGGCTCCTGGGCGAGAAGACCATAACGGACCTCCGCATCGATGCCGACTACAGAGACCGCGGCGAGGACTACGAGCGAAACGTCGCCGAGCTAGAGGACTTCGAGCGCCGGGTCCTGAACGTGGCCTTGCGGGTACTCCACAATGGCCCGGTCAACCTGACGGATTTCGAGGAGCGAATAGAGGAAGACAGCGAGGCAAATCGTTCCTCCTACAACGCTTTCACGGAAGATCTCAAGCGTGAAGTGGAGGGCCGGGATCTCGTAGAGCGGAGCGCCGGCAGGTGGCTTGGCCCCGTAGCCCTCCTGCTCGGTCTGTTCGGCGTGGTATGGTTCTTGCTCTCGCTCTTTGGTTTGAACCTTTTGGCCGTGATCAGCCTGGCAATATCAAACGCCTTCATCCTTATCATTGGGATCGCGATCTTATGGTTCGTGTTGCGGCGCATCCTGGCCGCTAGCGGGTCGGCCCTGAACCAGCTCTGGGTGAGGCGCACGTCGAAGGGCGCCCTGCTCCACGCCAGGTGGAGGGCCTTCCGCCACTACCTCACCGACTTCAGCCGCATGCAGGAAGCCGCCCCCGCCTCGCTCGCCCTCTGGGAACAGTTTCTGGTATACGGCATAGCCCTCGGCGTCGCCGAACAGGTCCTGGACGCCGCCCGCCTGCAAGCCCCCCCGGAGGTGGCCCAGGGCGGCAGCTTCTACAGCCCGGGTTACGGTGGGTCCGTGATCGGTCCAACCGGTTTCACCTTCACCAGCCTCGAGAACGGGTTCTCGAGCGCCTTCGCTCCCCCGTCCTCCTCCAGCTCCGGGGGAGGCGGCAGCTTCAGCGGTGGCGGTGGGGGTGGTGGCGGTGGAGGGGGCGGGGGTGCCTGGTGATGGGAAGGCTACAGGCCCCTGGCTCGCCCTTGACGAACACCGCTCCATAACCCCCTGATACAATCTTCCGCAAGGTGATGCAGAGCTTCTACAAAGAGATCGTGCTAGACCACTTCCAGCGTCCGCGCAATCGCCACGGGCTGGAGAACGCCACCATCGAAGAGCGCATAGACAACCCCCTTTGCGGAGATCACGTCACCGTCTACGCCAACGTCCAGAACGACACCCTCGAAGAGGTGAGCTTCACCGGCCGCGGATGCTCCATTTCCCAGGCCTCCGCCTCGATGCTAACCGAACAGTTGACCGGCGCAAGCCGCGAAGCGGCAGAGCAGAAGATACAAGCGTTCCTGTACATGATGCGCACGGAGGAGAACGAAGACCTCGGCGAACTGGCGGCCCTGAAGGGCGTGGTCCAGACTCCCAACCGGACCCGCTGCGCCACCCTGGCCTGGGAGGCCATGCACCGCGCCCTGGACTAGAGAACGGTAGGGACGCCCGCGAAGCGCCCACCAGCAACCCACCGCCCGAAAGGATTTCGATGGACCTGGATGGCAGCCCTC
>DASUPX010000441.1:0-3838 GCA_036280905.1 Rubrobacter sp.
GACGGAGCTTTCGTCGAGGTAGCGTCTGGTGGTGATACGGGCGAGCGAGAGCCTTCCTTCTTCGCTCTCGTAGCCGGCGAGCGGCCTGAGCTCCTCGAGGCCGCGGAACGTGCCAGTCCTGACTTCCTCGTGGCCAACGAAGGTACGTGGGGTATGGCCCCCCGCGTAGTAGGAGACCTGGCGCGCCATCCGGCCAGCCTCGGCGGGGTCGCGCATGCTCCTTATCTCCACCCACCTGCGCACGGTGCCCGAGTAGAGACGCTCCAGGGCGCGCCAGGTTGCGTCTCCGCGCAGGTCGACCTCACCGGGCTTTTCGGTCACCACGGAGATGCTCGCTTCTGGCAGCGAACCCATGTACGCCTGCCTGATCGCCTCGAGCAGGGCCTCGAACTCATCGTCGACCGTTCCAGACAGGTACCGGCGGCGTTCGGCGGGGAGCACATACATCAGGCGGCTCTTTATCCTGCGCTCCTTGCCCTCGGCAGCCTTGAGCCTGTCTATGGCGTCATAGAGCTCCCGGCGTCTGAGGTAGACGAGGGCGGTCAGCTCCGCAACCTCGGGGTCGTCCGCCGGGGCCTCCGTCCAGGCTTCATCACGCGCCGAACATGCGGCCTCGTGCGCGTTCTCGGCGCGCACGACGGCACGCTGTTCCGCCTCTCGCTCTTCCTGCGCCTCGCCCAGATCGCGTTCGAGGGTCTCTATGGTAGACGACATAAGGACTTTCCCGTTCCCATACTTGCTGCTCCCACGAGGTCATTCTACAGCACACCACCGGGCCATGAAGAGGGGTGCAGGCCTCTGCCCGGTTGCGCAAATTGTTAACAACATGTACATTGCAAGTAGTTATCCGCAGGGCGATCGGAGAGGAGATTCGCGTGGACTTCAACACGGGATCTGGCGGGGGATCAGGGACGGGCGGCTCATCTGGGGGAGCTGGTGTTCCACCGCCTCCTAGAGTGTCTGGAGGCGTATCGGGGGGAACCGATTTCGACTACAGGAACCTTGTGCCAAGTTTCGTTCAGACGGTACGGGAAGTCCTCTTTAACCCGGTAGGTTTCTTCAGGGGCATTCGCAGGCAGGGCGACTACCTGAACCCGCTGATCTTTGCGATCATCTGCTCACTCATCACCGCCATAATCGGTGGCTTTCTCGGCCTAATTATCTCCCTGATCTCGGGTGAGGGAATCGGCTCTTCTATTGCTGGTCTGTTCGGTAACATAATAGGGATCCCAATCGCCACTACGATCGGCCTGTTCATCGGGGCTGGCATCTACCACCTGCTCGTGCTTCTGTTTGTTAGGCCCGCACACGCCGGATACGAGGCAACTTTCAGGGCGGTGGCCTATGCCCAGGCGGTCCAAGCTGTGGCCTTCCTGGCGTTTATACCTATCCTGGGCCTCCTGGTGATTCTGGTTATCGCTGTCTACCAGGTGGTTTTGAATGTGATCGCCATCCGTGAGATGCACGCCACGACCACCGGTCGGGCCGTCGCGGTTGTGCTGGTTCCCGTGGCCATCGTGCTCCTCCTGGGGCTCTTGCTCGTTGGCACCATTCTGGCCATCTTCGCCGCAGCCATGAGCCAGTCCTAGTAGGAGGTTTCGAACACGTTCGTGGCCATATAGCTAGGGCAGCATGAATAACCGGCGTATCGGGGGTCCATCTGGGCCCCCGATACGCTTCCGAACTTTTCGTCTACGGCCGCTATACTAATGCCGGCTTTTACTAGTGAAGGGGGCATTGCGTGGCGCAGACGGTTACTCTAATACCGGGCGACGGCATCGGGCCGGACCTGACGGACTCCGTCAAGGAGGTCATCGGCGCGCTCGACGTGGATATCGAGTGGGAGATCGCCGAAGCCGGCGAGACGGTGATGGAAGAGGAGGGCACGCCCCTACCGGAGTCGGTGCTCGAGTCGATCGAGCGCAACAAGGTGGCCCTCAAGGGGCCCCTGACCACGCCGGTCGGTACAGGTTTCCGGTCTGTGAACGTGGCGCTGCGCAAGGAGCTGGACCTGTATGGGAACATCAGGCCGTCGTTGAGCCTGCCCGGTGTTGAGACGCCCTACAAGAACATCGACATCGTCATCTACCGCGAGAACACTGAGGACCTCTACGCCGGCGTGGAGCACACAGTCGGCAAGCACGCGGCTGAGTCGATCAAGATCATCACCCGCGAGGGAACCGAGCGTATCTGCCGGATGGCCTTCGAGCGGTCCAGAGAACAGGGCCGCAAGCACATCACCGTGGTCCACAAGGCAAACATCATGAAGTTCACGGACGGCCTGTTCAGGGACGTGTTCTTCGAGGTCGCAAAAGAATACGAGAACGACTTCGAGGAGATAGACGACCGGATCGTGGACAACATGTGCATGCAGCTCGTCATGAAGCCGAACCTCTATGACGTGCTCGTCTGCCCGAACCTCTACGGCGACATCCTGTCCGACCTGTGCGCCGGGCTCACCGGCGGCCTTGGTGTCGCACCAGGGGCGAACATCGGAGAGGAGATCGCCGTCTTCGAGCCGGTTCACGGCTCGGCTCCCAAGTATGCTGGCCAGAACCGCGCCAACCCGCTCGCCACGTTGCTCTCGGCAAAGAACATGCTCGTGCATCTGGGCTACGAAGGCGAGGCCGATAGGATGCAGGCTAGTATAGAGGAGGCCCTGAAGAGCCCCGAAACCCGCACCAAGGATCTGGGCGGTAGCGCGGGGACCAGGGAGTTCACCCAGGCCATCGTCTCCAACCTCTAGGCCATCGAGCCAGGGAGAAGCGTTTGCGGATCGCGTTCTTCACCGAGACGTTTCTGCCAGCTACCGACGGGGTCGTGACGAGGCTCAAGCACACCATCCACGAGTTGCTCGCGGTGGGCGATGAGATGCTGGTCATCGCGCCCAAATACGGGGAGGGGCCGGGGTCTTTCGAGGGCGTGCCGATCCACCGGGTCTCGAGCGTGCCTTTTCCGCCCTACCCCCAGATAAAGATCTCCCCCGTAAACCCCGGCGTGGGCCTCGCGCTGAGCCGATTCGGGCCAGACCTGATCCATGCCGTGAACCCGTTCGTTCTCGGTTGGGGCGCGCCGTTCTTCGCCCGCAGGCTGGGCGTCCCGCTCGTGGCCTCCTACCATACGAACGTGGCCGCCTACGCCAGTTTCTACGGCCTCGACCTGTTCGACCGGGTTACGCGCTGGCATACCAGGCGGCTGCACAATCGCGCCGCCGTGAACCTCTGCACCTCGGAGGCGACGCTTCACTACCTCCAACAGGAGGGCATCGAAAGGCTACGTCTGTGGCCCCAGGGTGTCGACGCCACGCACTTCAACCCCGACAGGTGCTCGAAGGACTGGCGGGTCCGGCTGACGGGCGGCCATCCTGAAGACCGGCTGCTTATATACGTCGGTCGCCTGAGCCACGAGAAGGACATCGGCAGGTTGAGGCTGGTACTCGACGAGGTACCAGGGGTGCGCCTCGCCCTGGTCGGAGACGGACCCGCGCGACGGGACCTCGAAGCGGAGTTCGCCGGCACGCCGAGCGTGTTTACGGGCGTACTGAAGGGCGACGAGCTGGCGACGGCTTTCGCCTCCGCCGACGCCTTCGTGTTTCCGTCCACCACCGAGACGCTTGGGATGGCAATGATCGAGGCGCTGGCCTCCGGCCTGCCCGTGCTCGCCGCGAGGGCGGGCGCCACGGCCGAGGTGGTCTCCGATGGCGAGACTGGCCTGCTCTACGATCCCACCTCCGGGGCCTCTCTCGTCGCGGTCGTCCGGAGAATCGTCTCCGACGATGGCCTGCGCGCAAGGATGGGCGAGAGCGCCCGCGCGGCCGCAGTGTGCCGCGACTGGAGGT
>DASUPX010000442.1:0-8229 GCA_036280905.1 Rubrobacter sp.
GCGCCGAGGTTTCGGGGTTCTTCGGTAAACTCATGCAGGCGTCCGACTGGCTCACTGAGACCGGCCTCGAGGCCTTCGATGTCATCGTGCAGCGGGAGATGGAGGAGGCCCTCGGGCGGGCCGCCGCCACGGACCTCGTGACCGGGCTTCCCGACAGGGACCAGCTCAACCGCCTGCTACTGCCGCAGGCCATCGACGAGCACGAGCGGTTCTCCGTAGCCGTCTTCGACATCGCTGCTTTCACCGAGACCGTGGCGTCGGACGGGGTCAAACGCGCCAGAAAGTCTCTGCGCACGCTCGCACAGGCGGTGCAGGAGACCTCCCCGAAGGATTCGATCTTCGCTCGATTCGGCGACGACGAGGTATGCGTCCTACTTGTCGATCAGACCGGTGAGGATGCTTTCGGGGTGGCTGAGCGCGTGCTCGAACTCCTCGCCGGGCAGGAAGCCGGCTTCGAGGTCGACGTCGGCATCGCCGAGTATCCGGCCCACGGGCAGGCGGCAGGGGAGTTGATGGCCGAGACGCTCAAAGCCCTCGACACTGCCAAACGCGTCGGAGGCGGCGGCATCGTAACCGCCCACAAGTAGTCAGGAGATAGGTGTGATCGCGATCTTCAACAGCCTTCCGGTAAAAGAAGGCGCGGCGGACGATATCGTGGACCGTTTCGCAGAGAGCCGCGGTGACGTTCAGGACTTCCCGGGGTTCGTCTCCATGGAGGTACTGAAGTCCGACCAGGAGGATGAGGTCCTCGTCATTACCCGCTGGCGCGATCGAGAAGCCTTCGAGGCCTGGGTCCACAGCGACTCGTTTCGCCGTGCCCACGGGCGTGGGGGTACAGGCGGTCTGCTTACGGGCCATCCCACGATGAGCTCTTACAGCGTTGCGGTCGAGCGCGTCCCAGATGCCTCCGGAACCGCCTGAAGATCAGGCCGGGTGCGAGGGAGCCTGCAGCGGGGCCTGCGCACCCGGCTCGTACTCGCCCTTACCGAGCACAGCAAACGTGAAAGCAAACAGGAAGATCAGCAACACGATCAAAATCCCGAACGCTAGACGTTCCCGCACCTGGTCTCCTCTCTCGAATACGAACCTGCGCGCATTCTAACCTAATCGGCGGGGCTCGTGTTTGCAGTCCCGCGTAATGTACAATGTAGCAATGTGTAGCACGCTCAGCGAGAAGCCATGTGAGTACCATCGTGAAACCCTGCCGGCACTAGTTGAAAGGGACACCCGTGCCTGTTGACGTTTCCGTGACCGAGTACACGAAGCTGCAAGAACAGGAGTGCCGGGCGCTGCTTAAGCTTCTTGGCGAGATGGGCATAGCCACCGCGGACAGGGTTTACGGTCCGGGGGATGCCATCTACAACGAGGGTGAATACGGCGACGCCCTGTACGTGCTGACCCAGGGTGTCTTGAAGCTTTTCCGGCCGTACTCCGGCAGCAAAGAGGCTACCTTGCGCCTGCTCAAGCCCTGGGACATCTTTGGTCACCTGGCGTTCGCGGGCGAGACCAGGCAGCGCGCCTACGCGGAGGCCGTTACCGAGTGCAGGGTTACCAAGGTTCCCAAGGTGTTCGTCGAACGCGCCGTACGCCAGGAGCCGCGGGCCGCCTTCAAGCTGATGACCCTGCTTGAGTTGCGCCTGGTACAGTACGAAGAGCTGGTCCAGTGCCTCCTCCCCCGCGAGACCGAGGTGCGGCTCGCCAACCTCCTTCCGCTTCTCGCCCAGAAGTTCGGCGAGAGCAAGGACGGCCTCGTTACCATAACCCTGCGCCTCACCCACCAGGATCTCGCCGCCATGGTCGCCTCCACCAGAGAATCCGTTACCAAGGTCCTGAACGAGATGCGCAGCAGGGGCGTGATAGAGATCGAGTCCGGTCGTATCACCCTCAAGGATACGAGTGCCCTGACCAGATTGAGCCGTTCCTGAAGAGCGCGCTTCGGCCTGCTGCCTACGCTTGTCAGCACGCTCGGGCTGGCGCCCTCGCTCGTCGGCACGCTTCGCCCGGCTTCGCCTGGGGCTCGCTTTCAGCCAGATCCTGCTGCGGCCCGCACCTTACGCACGGTGAGCACCGGCGCGCAGGATGGTCCCTTGCCGAGCATTTAGTGACGGCCCGAAACGACTGGCCGAAAGCGAGGCGAAGCCGAAGCGTTGCCGACAAGCGAGGCGAAGTCGAGCGTGCTGACAAGCCGGCGCAAGCCGGCGTGCTGACAAGCGTAGGCGGAGCCGGAGCGTGCTCTCGTGCTTGAGTTTATCGAGGCTATCTTTCTGGGGGTGGTACAGGGGCTCACGGAGTTCCTGCCGGTCTCCAGCTCGGGACACCTCTTGCTCGGGCAGTACTTTCTCGGGCTCGATGAGAACCGGTTCGGATTGTCTTTCGATGTGGCCCTGCATATGGGGACGCTGGTGGCGGTGGTCACATATTTCTGGAGGGACCTGATCAGGATGGCGCTGGCCTTCTTGAGGTCATTCGGTCACAGGGACCTCGAGAATGACCCAGACCAGCGGTTGGCCTACCTCGTGATCGCCTCCACCGTACCGGCTGCCCTGATCGGGTTCCTTTTCGAGGGCTTTTTCGAGAACGTGGTACGCTCGCCCTGGGTGGTTGTGTTCAATTTCGTCCTCGTCGGCATACTGTTCCTCGTCGCCGAGGCCGCCGGGAGCCACAGGCGGAAAGCTTCCAGTCTCGGGTTTGGCGCCGCGGTCGGGATAGGTATCGCCCAGGCCACGGCGCTCGTGCCTGGCGTGTCACGGTCTGGGGCTACCATCACGCTCGGCCTGTTTCTGGGCCTGAGGCGCGAGGAGGCGGCCCGGTTCTCGTTTCTGATGAGCGTCCCGATCATCGCCGGGGCCGGCAGCCTGCAACTGGGGGAGGTACTCGCGACCGGCATGAGCGCCCACCAGTGGTTGCTGTTCCTCGTGGGCGTCGTCACCTCGGCCGCCGTCGGGTACGTCACCATACGCTTCCTGCTCAACTACCTGACGCACCATAGCCTCCGCGTCTTCGCCTACTATCGTTTCGCCGTCGCGGGCGTCGTCGCGGTCCTGTTGATGTTGTTCTAGGCAACGTGTATTCGGGCGGTTCGCGAACCGTTCTTGACCTGGTGAAATGCGGGTTTGTGGCTTTGACACGGGGGGCAGTCGTCTGGTAGGTTGATCGCACCATGCTACAGGCGGTCGAAGCGTTGCGGCGATTTATCCGGGAGGAACGCTCCCGCCCCTGACGCGCGGCCGCGCTCCTCCTGATCCAAACCCCGTCAAACTTCCACAGGAGACCGCACACGCCATGACGCAACCTGACCAGGCACACAAACGAGAAAACCCGCAGCGAGACGCGGGTGTTGCCGACGTTTCCCCCGGCGAGGAGATGGGGGAGATCCGAGTGAAAATCGACGCGATCGACGAGGAGATCGTGCGCCTGCTCGACCGCCGTGCCTGGCTTGCGCGGCGGATAGGACAGATAAAGCAGGATAACGGCCTCGCGGCCTACGCCCCGGCCAGGGAGCGGGTCGTGCTGGACCGGGTCGCGGCGCTCAGCGAGGGGGAGTTTCCGAAGCGCGGTCTGCAGGCTGTGTTCCGTGAGATCATCTCGTCCTCCATCTCGTTGGAGGGACGCCTCAAGGTCGCCTACCTGGGTCCCGAGGCCACCTTCACCCACGAGGCGGCTCTACGCTCGTTCGGGTCGAGCATCGAGCTCGAGCCACAGGTCACGGTCGCCGAGGTGTTCGCGAGGGTCGAGCGTGGGGAGGCCCAGCACGGTGTCGTGCCCGTCGAGAACTCCATGGAGGGCGCCGTAACGCACACCCTGGACGAGCTCATGAACAGCCCCCTGAAGATCTGCGGCGAGGTCTACCTGCCCGTCTCGCAGAACCTGATCTCCTCCGAGACCTCGATGGAGCTGGTTAGCATGGTGTGCTCACACCCCATGGCCTTGGCCCAGGCGGCCAGCTGGCTCAGGCGCGAGCTGCCCTGGGCGACCCTGGAGGACGTGGACTCAACGGCCGAGGCCGCCCGGCGGGCGGCAGAAGAGCCGGGGGTCGCTGCCGTCGGGAGCGTGCTGGCGGCGGGTACCCACAACCTGAAGGTGCTGGCGCGCAACATCCAGGACGCCCGCACGAACACCACCCGCTTCATCGTGCTGGGTCGTGAGTGGGCCGCTAGGACGGGTAGGGACAAGACGAGCGTGGTCTTCTCGGTCAAGGACAGGCCAGGCGTGCTGAAAGACGCGCTTTCGGCCTTCTCGGAGCAGGGGATCAACCTCACCCGCATCGAGAGCCGCCCAAGCCGCAAGCGGGCGTGGACCTACGTGTTCTTCGCTGACTTGCTGGGACACCCTGACGAGGACCGGGTGAGGCAGGCAATGGAATCACTCGAGGAGCACTGCCCGTACGTGAGCCTCATCGGGGCTTACCCCGAGGTCGCTCCCGAGATTGCCTGAAGGGGTGGACTTCAAGGCCGCAGCGCGCGAGGTACTCGGCGAGGTCGGCCACCCACTCCACTACTCGGACATAACCGAGATCGCGCTCCACTCCGGCTACCTGCATAGCGCCGGCCGGACCCCCCAGAACACGATGAGGGCGCGGCTCTCTGTCGACGTGCGAGACAACCCGGATAGCCCCTTTGTCCAGAGGGCACCTGGAGTCTACGGCCTGAAGGCCCCCAACCCGTGATGGGAAAGTCCCCGACCGGCCGGGACTCCAGCCCCGGCGTGCCGGCATGCTATATTTGCGGGCGATTGCTTTCTATAACACCGAGGAGAGACGTTGGTCGAGCTTACGGATAAGATCGCCGAGGCGGCGTGGAGGATCAGAAACCTCGAAGACTACGACGGGCGCCTGGAGAGAGCTGTCCGCAGGTTTGACGAGGTCACGCGGGCGCGCCCCGAGCCCGCGATGGTCGTCTACGAGACGGCCTTGATGAAGAGCGGCCGCAGCGAGGATGAGGTTCGCGCGCTGGTTGCTGAGTTCCGTGAGACGTTCGAGGACGAGGAGGAGCCCCTTACCATCCCGCACGCCAGCGGCATCATGAACGTGGAGGGCGACGGGTGGTTTTTCGGTGACGAAGACCTGCGGGTGTTGACGGGGCGTCTGCTCGGACAGTTCCAGCACAGGGTTGCCCAGTACAACTACGTGGACGAGCCCGAGGTGATGAAGCGCTGGGCCGATGGCTACGACACGCGCCTCTTCGTCAGGCGCCGCATTCACGGGACCGAACCAGTCGTTGGCGTGGTCGGGGGGCTGGATCTCATGCTGTTCCAGTACCTGCGCGTTGCGGGCGGCGGTAATACCCTCGTGCCGACGGAGAACGTCGCCAGAACACTCGGGGCCCTAGGCTACGAGGGTGATGCCTACGAGGTGCTCGCTAACGGGGAGACCCTGGCGATCTACCTGGAGCTTCCCGCGCCGATCGTTGGGGAGATGCTCGAGGATCTCGGACGCGAGGGCTTCACCGATTTCCCCGAGCCCCCACGCGAGACGGCCGAGCCGGAAGAGACGGGGTCGGTCGACGACGGCAACGCGGTAACGGATGATGGCTCCGCCGCCGGCGACGCTGGGTCCGAAGAGGGCGTGCAGAAGCCGAGCCCCGAGGACCGGGCCGTGCGCCGAGCCACCCGCGAGGATTCAGGTAGCGGTGAGGAACCCTCTAGGGTACAGGACCCGCAGGCCCAGGACGCCCCGGGTGTGTCCGAAGAGGGCGGCGGCAAGAAGCAGGCGTCCGCTCCCGAAGGTGGGCGGGGAGATGCCCCTGGCACGGCAGACGGGGACAGGTAGGGACGGAGCCCGAAGCCGGGCTACCGGATCCTGGCCCCCGTCGGTCCGTGTCGAGAAACGGTTTCCTGGCAGAACCGCTCTCTAGCCCGGAGGAAATGGTAGACTAGCTCAGGCATCTACTAACAACAGCTCGTCTATCAATCGCTTAGCGCGGCACTTATCAGAACGGGTTCGAAGAAGGAGCAAGCGGTAGCATGGCAGACTCCAGAAAGCGCATAGCGTTGAAACCACACATGGATCGCATCAGGGAGTGGGTGGAGGCGGGCAAAACGGACGACTGGATCGCCGACGCTCTCGGCACGAGCGCGTCCTCCGTACAGTCCTTTCGCTCGCGCAACGACATCTACCGCCGCGAACGCGGCCCACGTGAACCAGAGACCGTCTTCGAGGGAGTTCTCGACCACGGGGAGCGCGACGGCTGGGGCCTCTGGCTCGATCCTTCCATCGCGGAGGATCCTATCTGGAGGGAGCACTGGGCCAGGGTGGAGGCAGTGGTCGTAAAGGTAGCCGAAGACTCTATCGTGCTCGAGGCCGACGGGGTAGAGCCCGCCTCGGCAGACGGCTCGGCCGATACGGTGGTGGCAGCCGTGGCGCAGGATATTGAGCCCGAGGAGACAGCACCCCCCGCCGGCGACGATTTGCCGCGCGAGCAGGGCCGCGTCAAGTGGTTCGATGCCGAGAAGGGATACGGTTTCCTGGTGCGTCCAACTGGGGACGACCTGTTCGTCCATCACTCCGAGGTGCAGGGCGACCCCTCCGAACTCTCCCCCAACGGGGAGGTCGAGTACGAGGTCGGGCGCAACGATCGTGGCCCGAATGCCCGACGCGTCAGGTCCCTCGGCTGACGAAGGGGCGGTTCGCGGACCCCGCGTCCACTTCCCGCATAATTACACCTCTACCGGATCATTCCATGTTCGTGAAGCCGGGGTCTTCTGCGAGGTGCGCCGTTACCGCCAACTCAAGCAGGTGAGGTCCCGCATCGTCCCAACGCATGCGCGTGATCGAAGCGTTGGCAGCCCGCTGCGCGTCGGGTAATACTTCTTCTCCGAAGAGTTCACGCAGGTAGGCCCGCATCACGCCGCCGTGCGACACGACGACGATGCGTGAGCCCGTGGGTTGGCGGGTGACGATCGAGGAGATGGCTTCCTCGAACCTGGCGATGACCTCCTCGTCGGTCTCCGCCCCGACGAGCGCCCAACGGTCCTCCTCCGGGATGGCGAGAAACTTCTCCGCCAGCGCAGGGTTTCTTCTCTCCTGCTCCGCCCAGGTGTACCCTTCGAGTATTCCCCCGCCCCTCTCGCTAAGGCCCTCCACGGCGACGACCTCCCCCCGGAAGCCTGAACTCGAGCGGATGATGCTCGCGGTCTCGAAGGCACGGGAGAGGGGGCTCGCGTAGAGGCCATCGAGCCTCTCGCGGGACAGCGCCGTACCCGCCTGCCCGGCCTGCCTTCGGCCTTCGTCTGAGAGCGGAAAGTCTAACTGACCTTGCCAGATCCCCTCCGCGTTGGCCGTGGACTGACCGTGACGCACCAGTATTAGTTCTCGCGAGTTCGGCATCGGATAAGGGTAGTGCATGGGAGCGCCGCCGGCAAATCCTGACCGATGTTAGAATTTGCTCGTTCGCGCTTTTGAGGAAGGACTGGCTGGATGTTCTGGAGAGGCGTGGGGGAGACGCCGGATGAAGGCGTAGCCGAGACCCCAGAAGAGCATACCGGCCCCATTCACATCGAAAGGGGCGCACCCCGTCCCGCCACGATACTGCGCGTGGCCGGGGAGCTAGAGGCTCGCGGGGGCACGATCGTCGAGCTCTTCAAAGAGATCGACTCCCCCCTCGGCCGGGTGGTCGTGCCGATACACTTCCGCCAGGACGACCAGGACTTCCTGGTCGAGATCGCCACCGAACCGTGGAACGGTCGGAGATCCCGCGAGGCCGTCGATCGGGCCGCCATAGTGCGCAACTCGGAGTACGCTGAGGCCGGCCTGGAGATCCTGAGCGCCTACCCCGTACCCTCGGAGGTAGGGTTCTTTTTCGGCAGGTCGCCGGCCGCCATGCTTCAACTGGACCTCGCGAGGCTTACGCCGGACGTGCCGGAGGTGGCCGCCGGGGTCTTCAGGGAGGTGGCGAGCAGCCACTGGGGCGTCGACCTGAACTACGAGCCCGCCTACCTTCCCCTGGTCGAAGAGCTGCTGCTAGCCGTGCTCGATGCTGACGAGGAGGAGGGCGCCCCGCCACTCTCCGACGGCCTCGTGGCCGGCCTGGGGTGCTTCCTGGGCGAGACCATCAGACGCAATGCGCACCCGCCAGGCGCCTGGCGACCACCCGAGGAGTGGGGGGCCGGGCCAGTTGTCGAGCTGGATGGTTTCGTACTCGACCCCGTTGGAAAGGCAAGAGCCTTCCTCGAGAACGGCCCGCAAGAATCGATGGCCTTCTATGTTCAGTTCACGCTGGAACTGCTGGAGGA
>DASUPX010000443.1:0-2121 GCA_036280905.1 Rubrobacter sp.
AGCTCGGTGAAGCCGCCGCAGGCGTTGGTCCCTCCGCAGGCCACCGTGTGTCCGGTGGAGAGCCTTCCGTTCTTCCAGAAGGCGTACAGGAGCCTGGAGTCGCCGTTGTCGATCTGGGTCGTGCTCCCCGGCTGCCTGGCACCATCAGAGGGCCCGTAGCTACCGACCCCGTGCCCCTGGTTGGCCAGGTTGGGCCCCACGCCGTCCCCGTTGCAGCACTCCGCCGCGTTGGTTACGCGCCAGACATCAAGCGTGCTGCCGGTCCCACCCCCACCCCTGGCGTTGACCAGGAACTCACCGGTAGAGGCAGAAGCCCCGAACATCTGGGCCGGCTGCAGGGTAAACAACGTGGTCGATCCAGTGTTGCCCTCCCTGAGGTCCCAGAAGTCCCACCAGAAGATGCCGGTATTGTTGACGAACTGGTTCTTGGTCATGATCCGCAGCTTCGAATACTGGTAGCGATTGACGTTGGGGGTGACGGTGGTGTCGAGCCGGAACATGTTGCAGGTGACGTAGATGGCCTGCGCGTCGAAGCCGATCTTGGGATAGTCACACCAGTTCTGGGTGTCGGTTGCGCCGTTTACCGTGGCATCCAGCTCCCACAGCCTCCAGCCCAGGGTGGCATCCTGGGTGTTGGAGAGCCCGATGACGATGTTGCTCAACGCCGTGGTGCGGCCGGAGACGGCCATCATCCAGAACCGGTCGAGATAGGGATCGTATACGACCCAGGGGTCGAACACATCGGTGTGCTCTGACCCCAGAGGCGAGAAGAAGTTGGCCAGGCTCTGGGAAGAGAGCGAGTTCCCCCTCTTGTCCAGGATATTGACGGCTCCGTTGGTGGAGGCGATGATGTTGTTCGGCCCTGCTGCTATCTGAGAGTCCGGCGGGAACGAGCCGGTGTCTGCCACGCCAAGGAACGAGTTGCCCAGGGAGGGTGTGTCCGGCAGCGGTTCGTTGTTCTCAGGGTCGTTCGTGGATGGAGCGGAAGTTACGGCCCCCACATCTACCGTTGGCCTTCCCGCCGGCTGCGCTTCCCCCCTGCTGGCCTCTCTCAGGGCGTCCTTCCCCCTATCGGTGAGGCCGGGGGGAGGGGCCTCGACCTCGCGGGCTGGCGGCGCCTGCCGATGGCCCACCTCGGGACGCATGAATACGCCTTGCCCCTCTGCCTGGCCCCGAGCGCCTGGAGCCTGCGCGTCGTCTTGACGTACCTGGGCCTGTGCCACGGAGGGTTCGTCATCGAACCCAAGCACCAGCGCCATCCCGGCGGCGAGGAGCATCCCAAGCAACAGCGTCGTGACCACAAGGAGCAGTCGTTTCATAGCCTCTCGCCCTCCTAACAGGAAAACCCTCACGGGCGGTCGCATTCGGGCCGCGATCACCGCATACCCCCGCCCGAGCCGAAAGCGCATCACCCAAATGGGGTATATTCGCTACTTCTGGAACAAACACAGGTAATGGCCGCAGCCCCAGAACCGGGGCCGCGCCTTCGAGATAGTCATGGACCACTTTGTTAGACTTCCGGCGCGCCCCCTACGAAAGGACCGACCTTGGATCTCAACCTGATGCGCGAGCTATCCGTCAAGACGGACTCGAAGATGGTCCTGCTCATCCTGGACGGTCTGGGAGGGCTCCCGTTGGACCCCTCGGGCGAGACGGAGCTGGAGGCCGCCGAGACCCCGAACCTCGACGCCCTGGCCGCGCGCTCGGACCTCGGGCTCTCGCGCCCCGTCGCGGCGGGTGTGAGCCCGGGCAGCGGCCCCGGACACCTCGCGCTCTTCGGCTACGATCCCTTGCGCTTTCAGGTCGGGCGTGGGGTCCTCTCCGCCCTCGGCGTCGGCTTCGACCTCGGGGAGAAAGACCTGGCCGCCCGCGTAAACTTCGCGACCAGAGACGAGGAGGGTAGGATCTCCGACCGCCGCGCCGGCCGCATCCCCTCGGAGAAGGGCGAAGAGCTCGTCGCGCTCCTGAACGAGAACCTGAAGGTCGAAGGCGTCGAGGTCTTCGTGATGCACGAGAAGGAGTACAGGGCCGTGGCCGTCTTCAGGGGCGAAGGCCTCTCCGGCGCCCTCGCCGACTCCGACCCCCAGCGTACCGGGCTCGAACCGCTCACCGTCGAGCCGA
>DASUPX010000444.1:0-27617 GCA_036280905.1 Rubrobacter sp.
GGCCACGGGAAGGTCCCTGGCCGAGAGCTTCGGGATGCCCTCGGCGGTGGCCATCAGCTCCAGCTCAGCCCCGTCGAGCCCGATCCTGGCGATCCCGCCGACGACCCCAATCGTGGCGGGAACGGCGCCTTCGGCCCGCACGATACCCTCCGCCTCGAGGGCGACCTCGAGGTTCTGCGGATAGGGCAGACCGTGGGAGATCAGGGTCGATTCCAGCGCAACGACCGGCTTCCCCCCCTGCAGGGCCTCCCTGACCTCGGCCCCGACCTCCAGGCTCAAGCGGCCGGTTCTATACAGCGTTCGTCGTTGTTGCGCGGGCTGTTGACGAAACGGCTGACGGGGTAGGCCTCGAGGTCGCCTTCTGGGTAGGGGATCATGAGCTCCCCGAGCTCCTCCCGGTCGGCGTCAGGGTCGAGCCAGGCGTTGTAGGCGTCGTGGGGCAGGATCACGGGCATCCTGTCGTGGATTCCTTGCAGAACGGGGTTTGCCCTGGTGGTGAGTATCGTGCAGGTCCTGAGCGTTCCGTCTCCCTTGTCCCAGCTCTCCCAGAGGCCAGCGAAGGCGAAGGGATGCCCGTCCTGCATGTGGAAGTAGTAGGGTTGCTTGCCCCCATTCTCGCGCTTCCACTCGTAGAAACCGTCGGCGGGGATAAGGCACCGGCGCCCCCGGAAAGCCCTGCGGAAGGAAGGCTTCTCCGGCGCCGTCTCGCTGCGGGCGTTGATCATGCGCGACCCGATGTCTGGGTCGTCGGCCCAGGAGGGCACGAGCCCCCACCGGAGCATCTCCAGGCGTCGTCCTCCCTCGTCCTCGAGGACCGCGGCGACCTGCTGTGTCGGGGCCACGTTGTAGCTCGGGGGAATCTCCACGGTGCTATCCAACTGGAACTCCTCGGCCAGCCTGCCCGCCGGAGTAGAAAGCGTGTACCTGCCGCACATGGTTCTCTCCTCTCCCAGAAGCCGAGTTTCTAGCTTCTAGCCTCTAGCTTTCAGCCTTCAGCTTGTTGTTTTGCTGATGGCTGACCGCTCTAATTGTACTGGATGGGTGCCTCTCTCCCATCATCCGGGTAGCAACAGTACGGGTCAGCCGAGTTCTTCTCTGGCCTCCCGCAGCAGCTGCACGACCTCCTGGTCCGTGGTCTGGTCGAAGTTCCTGTACCAGAGGCCTATGGCCCCCAGGTCAGAGGGAGAGGTCAGGCACACCAGTTCGTCCACCAGGGAGGCGAAGAGCCCCACCGTCTGGGCGGCGCAGACCGGTGCGGCCAGGATCAGACGCTCCGGCCCGCGCAGCTTGAGGGCTTCCAGTGCGGCGCGGGCCGTCACGCCGGTGGCGAGGCCGTCGTCGACCAGGATCGCGGTCCGGCCGGCGACCTCCGGCTCGGGCCTACCGCCCCGGAAATAGCGGAGCCTCCGGTTCACCTCGGCGGCCTCCTGGGCAGTGATCCGGTCCACGTACTCGTCTGTGATGCCGAGGCGCTTTATGACGTCGGTGTTCAGGATGCGCACGCCGCCGGCCGCGACGGCCCCGATGCCGAACTCCGGCTGGCCCGGCGCCCCGAGCTTGCGCGAGACGAACACGTCGAGCGGCGCCCCCAGAGAGCGCGAGATCTCGTACGCCACGGGTACCCCACCCCGCGGCAGCCCGAAGACCACGCACCCGGCACCCCTGAAACGGGACAGCTTCGCGGCGAGCTTACGTCCCGCGTCCCTACGGTCCTCGAACGGCGGAGAGCGGAAGAGCCTCATGCCGGATCAGCCGACACCCCGCCAGAACGGGGCGAGGACCTCACGGCTCTTCTCTACCTGCCTGACCCCACCGTCGTACCGCCAGTCGGGTGCCTCATCCGTAGCCCCCCGAATGCAGGCGGCCACGCTCTCGGTAAGGGCCCGCAGGTTGTAGCCTCCTTCGAGCACGAAGGCGGGCGGCGCGGCGCCGATCTCGCGGGAGAGCTGCGTGACGAACGCGGCGAAGCGTGCGAAGGCGTCGCTGGAGAGGGCCATGCCCCCGAGAAGGTCGTCCGCCTGGGCATCGAAGCCCGCGGAGACCAGGATCAGGCCCGGCGAGAACTCCCCGATCAGGGGCGCGAAGACCCCGGTGAAGACAGCCGCGTAGACGTCTTCCCCGGAGCCGGCGGGCAGCGGCACGTTGACCGTGAAACCACGGCCCTTGCCCTCCCCCACCTCGCCCGCCTCACCCGTGCCGGGGTAGAAAGGGCTCTGGTGCATCGAGAGGTACAGGACCCTGTCATCGTCGTAGAAGATGTCCTGGGTGCCGTTGCCGTGGTGTACGTCCCAGTCCAGGATGGCGACCCTCTCCATCCCGCCCGCGAGGGCGTGGCCAGCGGCGACGGCGGCGTGGTTGGTGAGGCAGAACCCCATCCCGTAGTCTCGCCCGGCATGGTGTCCGGGAGGGCGCGCAACGGCGAAGGCCGTCTCGCCGGCGAGGGCGCTATCAACGGCCGAGCAGGCGGCCCCGCTGGCGAGGGAGGCAGCCTCCCAGGAACCTTTTCCCAGGGCGGTGTCCGGGCTGAGATAGCCGCCTCCCGCCCGGGCCATCTCCCTGACGCCGTCGAGGTAGGCCGCGTCGTGTACGGCGGCGAGGTCATCCTCGCCAGCGGGGGCGCACGAACGCCATTCCACGGGTACACCGCCCCGATGTGCCTCCTCGACCCCCGCGATGGCCGCGGGGAACCTCTCCGGGCTCTCGACGCCTGCCAGCTCGTTCACGTGGCGCCCCGAGGCCGGGTCACTGTATACGTGCAAACCTCTCACCCCCGATCCAGGATACAATAGCTTCTTCCACGCACTATGCTACTATGCCGGCATGCCGGGTGGGGACTCCGGAAGAGAGGGGTGGCCGCGAAAGAAGGCATTCAAGACGAACGCAGTGCTTCGAGGCCCACGCTCAGGGTCAGAATTCCGGCTGTACGGGGGCCCGAACCGAAGTGCTAGTATCGGGTACTAGAGTCCGGCGGCGGGGGCGGGGAGCATTTGACAAAGCTCCCTGGCGGGCCTGTAATGTCGAGCGAAGGTGGTGGGCTGAACCACCGAGAACAGGCCGGGTAGTCTGCCAGTCCTTGGATCGTATGACGGCGTTGGGGATTATGGACGATCACGACAGGCTGCTTCATCCCGCCGATGTTGGAAGTGCCATGGGCAGCACTTTCGCGCGTAACCGCTTGGCTCTGGCCACGATCTGCATCGTGGTGGCGCTGGGCCTGCTGTTGTGTACCGGTAGGGCGTCCCTGGCGCAGCAGCAAGCGGGGGTACAGGCTCCCGCCGGTCCCGCAACCCCCCAGAGGTTAGCCGGCCCGGAGGCCGTGCCCCAGTCGAGACCAGCGGCGCCCCGGGCAGGGCGGACGGCAAGCGTCGCACCCGCCAACGTCGCACCTGTCTCGCGGCCTTCCGGGGGGCATGTCCAACCGGGGCCGGCCGCACCATCGGGCGTGCCCCGAACCGAACGTCAGCCGCCAGCATCACGACCCACACCACTCCCGCCTGCGGAGCCTGGCGCCCCGATCGGCCAGGAGAAGCCTGCGGCGACGCCGGGCAGGCGGGGTCCTCCACCCCAGAGGCCCGCGCACGCGCCGCCGGATCCCCCCCAGAAGCCCTCACAAGGTGCCATCGGTCCGACCGAGCGCCCCGAACGGGCTTACCCCGAAAAACCCGTAGACCGGGGCCAGCCACCCCGGACCGATCAGCAACCCACGCCAAGACCTGAGGTCGTAAAAGAGCCCAGCGAGAACCCCAGGGTAGACTTCCGGGGTGGCGAGGACACCGGCCGACCGGAGGGTAAGGGATCCCAAACCCAGCCGGGCGAGCCTGGTGGGCTGCCGGACCAGGTAGGTTCTCCGACGGAGAACGGTCGGGACGGGACGCCGGCACAGCCGGAAGTGCAATCCGGGTGGGGCACGGTACAGGAACCAGACGTCGGGGGCGGTCAGCCGCAGGCCGCGGTCGGGAAGGATCCCGGGATAGCAAGAAGCGGTAGCGACGGCGGGGCCACAAACACCCCGGCTGGTGGTCTACCCTCGGATACGGGCCTGACGCAGGACCCCGGCAACAGGGCGACCCTCGCGACATCGAACGGCAAGGAGCCCGGCCAGGACGCACGTTCTACTGAAGCGTTCCCCGCTCCCGCCGAGACCTCGTCCGATACCGCCGCCCCGCCTCCTGCTGCCGTTCGCGGAGAGGATGCTGAGGGTTCCTCCGGGAGTTCTCGGGTCGTCGGGTCGGCTCCTCCAGCCGCGCCCCCGGGTGGAGTGCGGCAGCCGGAGGAATATCGGGTCCGGGCCGCGTCTGAGGCCGCCTTCGGATCTACAGAGTACTTCTTCGGCTACCTCTGGGACGAGGGTAGTTATGTGGTTCAGCAGGGCCAGGATGGTCTCGTCCCGATGCGGGACGGCGCGCGCCGGTTCGCTGACGAGGCCCCGCACGGAGGTGCCATTACGCAGCGGGCGCCACCACTACCGCTCCCATCCCCCTTCTCCGGCTTCGGTCTCACCATGAGCGGTGCCGTTCTCGGCGCTTCTTCCTACGCTGAGGGCCATGTTCCACTGCTCGCCGTGATCTTCTGCTGCCTCTCCGCCCTTCTGTGGCGGGGGCGGTATCGTGCCTACGGCGCGTTGCTGCGGGCCGGAACGGTGCCGCGGCCGGCACTCGAACGCCCCGGCTGATCCTCCTCGCTCTGGGCGCAACCTTCGTGCGCCCGACGTCCCACGTTGTCCTGACGTACGGTAGAGCGGGGAGAAAACATGAACGCCTGGCAAAAGCGCAACCGACCATCTCATGACGATAAGGGGCCGGAGCAGCGCGCCCGTTCCTCCAACCTCACGGAGGGTGTGGCCAACCTCGGCCCGTCACACAATATCTCTCCTGCTCTGTCTCCGCACCTGGACTTCCGATTAAAGACGCTCGGCGGCCTGCTGTACGTGGTGGGCGCCATCGCCTTGCTCTTGTTCGTCCACGGGGGATGGTTCGAGCTCCCAGCCGGGAACACGTTCGCGATCGACAGGGTGGTGCTGGCGGGTGGGATCCTGGTGTGGTCCGTGTGGTTCTTTCCCTGGCACCGTTTCGGGCGGAACGTTCTGCTCATCCCCGTCTCAGCCGCCATCGTGCTCATAACCCTCGCCGTGTACTTCTCCGGCGGCTGGCAGAGTCCGCTCTCGATCTTCTACCTCTTCGTGGTGGTCTTCTGCGCCGGCTACTTCTCAACGGGGGTCGCCGCGCTCTGCGTGGCCGTCACGCTGCTCGCCAGCCTCACCCCTCAACTCTACGCCCCCGATACCTCCAGCCTGGTCGGCTACCTGGCCATCCAGACGCCCACCTATGCCGGGCTCGTGTTCGCCTGCCGGTACGGCCTGCGCGAACGCACGAGAACGCAGAGCGAGCAGGCCTCGGCCAGAATCAGGGACCTGGAGGAGCGTCTGCAGCATGAAGCTTCGCTCGACCCGCTGACGGGCCTCTACAACCGCGGCCACTTCGAGACGCGCTTCAGGGAGGAGTTCGAGAGGGCACGGCGCACGGGCGAGCGTTTCATGGTGCTCTTCGTGGACGTCGACGACTTCAAGCTCATCAACGACACCCACGGACACCGGGCGGGCGACGAAGCCCTGCAACTGGTCGCCGACGTGCTCCGGGCGTGCTCCGGGCACGTGAACGTGGTCGCCCGCCACGGCGGAGATGAGTTCCTGGTGATGTTGCCCGGGGCCTCGCTCCCCGAGGCCCGACGGTTCTTCGAGGAGATGCGGGAGATGGTGGCGGAACGCTCGGGAGAATCGCTCGGCCTCGGGCTGCGTCTCAGCGCAGGGGCCGTGCAGTGCCCCGGCGACGCCACAGACCCGGCGACGCTTCTGGACGCAGCAGACGAGGCCATGTACAGGGCCAAGCGTCGGGGCAAGAACCGCCTGTTTACGGGCCTCTCCCTGGCACCCACCGGACACCGGCGGGCGTCCTCACGAGGGGAGTAACGATGCGTGTTCTGATGGCAAACGAACCCCGCTCGCACCAGGAAGTCTTTGCCGGGGCCCTCCGTGCGCTGCGTCCGCACGTCGAGGTGATAACTGTCAGGCCTGACGCCCTGGAAGGGGAGGCGCCGGGGCTACGCCCCGACGCCGTAGTGTGCAGCCGCGTCACGCCCGCGCTCAGGACCGCCGCGGGCCGCTGGATGGAGGTCCGCCTCGAAGAAGGAGCGCTTCTGGTACGAACCAGCGACGCTGGCAACTCCCCCGACCCTGACCCCGGGCTCGACGTGCTGCTCCAGTTCGTGGACAGGGGGGAGGAACGGCCCGAACCGCCCGGCAATCGCACGACACCCGTCACAGGCAAAGGCTCGGAGGTCTGAGATGAGAGAGATCGACAAAAGCTACGCCCCGCAGGTAGACAGACCTGGAATAGGTCATCTGCTGGAGCGCGCTAGAATCAGCCGGGGTGTATCCCTGGACGAGGCCGAGAGGGCTACCTTGATCCGCAAGGATTACCTGCAGCGGCTGGAAAGCGACGACCACTCGGCGATGCCCGAGCCGATCTACGTTCGCGGTTTCGTCAAAGCCTACGCCGACTACCTCGGGCTCGACGGCGACAGGTTCGCCGCCCAGATCGCGCTCTGGCAAGAGAGGCGGAGAAGGACCCGTCGGGGCCCCCTCTGGGACGGCTAGAGACGTCTCCTCTCCAGGCGTCTAGTACGTAACTAGCCCCCCTGCCTAGTCCCTCGTCGCAGAATCGGGTGGTTCCGTATACATCCTTCGGGCCATTTCTCGCCGGTGTGGGGCCAGTGGGCCCCGGTCGGGGGGCTGACCAGAAAAGGTTGCGGGCTCACCCGGACCTGCAGGACACCGTGTATCCGATTCTGACAGGAAGTATCGCGCGTTGGCGGGTGGCGCTCCTCAGGAGGATTACGTTACCTACGCGGAGTCCGCGGCTACGTTCCGTCTCTCGTCAGGTCGGCTTGCCTGCCCCTGGATAGGCCAAGCCCGTGAAGTAACGGTCCGGCGCCTGGACCAGATTCCGTGCGTTTCCGGGACATATTTCCATCTGGGTAATGTCTCACGATCCCAACGTTCGCGCCGGGGAGGTAAGACGGCCCGTGAAGACCTGTTCGCCTCGCGCGCGGGCGGTTTTATACCCGCGCGCGAAAAAAGCAGGTCCGGATCTCGAAACTAGCACCCGTCTCAAGCCTGGTCTTAACGAGCACTCCGGGGCTCTCGAGGACGAGTTGCACCCTACTTGACATCAGAATCGTCTCTGTTAGCATCCGCCGTCGTTGTGCAAGAAAAAACTGGAGGGGGATTCATTTTGCGGCAGATTGCTGCTGTCCTGCTATTCTGCGCCATGTTCTCGGCCGTCCTACTGGCGGGTCCGACCACAAAGGCGCACGCCCAGGCCTCGGGGCAGGCCGTCGTCGACACCGCGAGCTCCTACATCGGGACGCCCTATGGTGCCTACGGTCTGGATTGCTCCGGCTTCACCTCGGCGGTGTTCGCTGACCTCGGCGTGTCCATACCCGACTCGCCAGGTGGCCAGTACGCTTATGGCGTGCCCTCGAACGCCAAGGCAGGTGACCTGGTGTTCTTCGATGAGGGCGGTTACGGCATCTCGCACGTCGGCATAGCCACCGGCTACGGGACCGTGATCCACTCTTCCACCTACTTCGGTGAAGTCGTGGAGTCCGACATGAGCTACATCTCTGGTTACGTGGGCGCCGTCGACGCGTACTAGATGAAAGCTAGCAGTTAGGCCTCAGCTATCAGGCAAGGAGTGCTGATCCCGAGGACCGACAACTGATTGCTATCGTTGAGGATCAGTTCGTCCGCTAACTGTTCCAGGAACCAGGAGGTCGGGGTCGGCTACCAAGCGCCGGCCCCGGCCTCCTGGTTTACCGTTTGTCTTTTCAGATCTGCCTGGTTGTGGTGCTGTGGGGATAGCGACGAGTACTATTTAGTCCCTGATCCCCAGTTTTCTAACGGAGTTCAGGACCGCCTCTACAGGGGCTAGTTTGTCCAGGATCTCGTCGGCGCCCGCGCCGGAGGCTCTCTCCGGGCCAGCAGGGTCGAGGTTGGCGCTCAGCACGATCACACCCACGCTCGGGTTAGCCCGGCGAAGCTCGGGGATCAGGTCCAGACCGTTTCCGTCCGGGAGGCTCAAATCGAGGACCGCCACATCGACTTCGGAGCCTGCGGCCTGGACACGTGCCTCGTGCAGGGACCCGGCCTGCGCCACCACCTCCATGTCCGACTGGCCGTCTAGCAGGATCTTCATCAGATCCCTGAAGCCGGCATGGTCCTCTACGTGCATCACACGGATTTCCCTGGTATCTATCCCTTCGCCCATCAAGAAGACTTTCCCGGTAAGGGAGCTTCTAAACGCACGCTCGTGCCCTGTTCCGATTCGCTCTTGATCTCCAGTTCGCCGCCGATCAGGGCGGCCCTTTCACGCATGCTTTCCAGGCCGACGCCGGGTCTCGTGCCTTCTCCAAAGCCCTGGCCGTTATCGGAGACCTCGGCGACCAGGACATCCCCGTTCATACGAAGGCTCACGGAGATCACCTCAGCCCCCGAATGCCTGCGCGCGTTCGTGAGGGCCTCCTGGATCACGTGGGAGATCTGGGTCCCGGTCTCCCCGAGCGAGGCCTCCGGGACCCGTTCGTCGATATGCAGGTTGATCGTGGCTTTCCTGGCCATGGTGCGGTTGCGCCTGATCAGGGCCTCAATCGTCGCCGTGAAGGGCCTGCCTTCCTCGCCTTCGAGGCGCAGGCCATTGACCACCTCGCGCAGGCCCTGGGCGGCGCTTCTGACGGCGTCGATGGCCATCTGTAGCTGCTCCTTCAGCTTCTCATCCCCGGGTTGGAGCATGAGCATGCCGAGGGTGGCCGCCGAGTAGGAGAGATCCTGCAGAACACCATCGTGCAGGTCGCGCGCTATCCTGCTGCGCTCGGCCTCGGTCACACGCCGGAGGGCCTCCTTGGCCCGCCTGCTCTCGGTAATATCGCGCAGGATGCTGACCGCCATGAGGACCGTTCCCCGCTCCCCGAAGATGGGCATGGCCTTCATCGTGGCCCACCGCACTTCTTCCGTGGAGAGGATGCGGAAGCATATTATCTCCTCGACCCCTTCCTCACCAAGGAGGGCTCTGCGCCCGGGAAGCTTCTCGATGGGGAGCAGATTGCCCTCTTCGTCCCGGATCTCGTACCTGGCCAGGACCTCGTCTGGCGATGAGGTCGTCATCTCCTGCACGGAGGAGAAGCCGGTCATCCGGGCCGCCGCCTCGTTCGCGTAGATGATCTTCCCCGTTGGGTCCTGGGCGGTTATGCCCTCGGCGGCCCCCAGCAGGATGGCCTCGAGCTGGTCCCTCGACGCCCTCAACTCCTCCTGCGCCCTTCGGCGTTCGGCGATCTCCTTCTGCGCTTCCTTGTAGAGCCTGGCGTTGTCGACCGCGTAGGCGGCGCGACGGGCCAGTTCCTCCGCCAGCCGCAGGTCGGCCTCACCGTAGCGCCGTTCCGACTCGGCCGAGATGAAGCTTATCGCCCCGAGGACGCGGCCCCGAGCAAGGAGGGGTACCACCATGTATGAGCGTAGGCCCAATCCGATCAGCAATTCCCTGTGCCTGTCGTCGCGGGCCACCTGCTCCAGGAGCTCATCAGGTATCCTGGCCACCAGCTCGGGCTCGCGGGTCCTCAGCACGTTGTATAGCCCCTGCGGGGCGTCGGGATCGGGCGGGTACCGCCGTTCTAGCTCGTGGGCCAGCCGCAACTTCTCCGGGTCGGTGTGTTCGAGGGCGAGCCTCCTGGAAACGCCGTCTTCCTCGACGAAGTGCACGGTACACCAGTCGGCGAGCGTGGGTACCGCGAGGCGCGCCACGCTGGCAAGGGTCTCGTTGTAGTCAAGGGAGGAGGAGAGTACGGCGCTGGCCTGGACGAGAAAGCGCTGCGCCTCCTCGTTCCTGTGGTTCTCGGTCTCATCCCTGAAGTACACCGAGAGACCTTCCCGTGAGGGATAGACCCGTCCCGACACCCACGCGCCGCCCGCGAGCTCGGCCTCGAACTCCGTGGTGACGCCTTCTTCCATGGCGCGCCGGGCCTGGTGGTACGCCTGGCGGTTTACCGCCTCTGGGAACTCCTCCCAGACGTTCTTGCCCAGCAGCTCTTCCCGGGAGCGGCCCAGGAGCTCCTCGGCCCTGCCGTTGACGTAGGTAAAGCGCCACCGCGTGTCTACGGCGTAGAAGGCGTCACTGATGCTCTCGAGTATGTCGGTGGCACGCTCCCTGGCCGCCTGCTCGCGGAGCAACAGGCGTTCACGTTCTTCGGCCTTCTTGCGCGCCGTTATGTCTCTGGTCACCTTGGCGAACCCACGCAGGTCTCCCGATTCGTTCCTGAGCGCGGTTACGACCGCGTTCGCCCAGAAGGTCGATCCGTCCTTACGGACCCTCAGGCCCTCTTCTTCGTATCGCCCCTCTGAGGCGGCGAGGCGCAGCAGCTCTTCGGGGTGTCCGCGCTCCACGTCCTCCCCGGTAAAGAAAACCGAAAAATGCTCGCCAACGATCTCCCCCGCCTCGTAACCCTTGATACGCCGGGCTCCCGGGTTCCAGGTGGAGACATATCCACCTGAGTCGATCATGAAGATGGCGTATTCTTCTACCCCTTCAACCAGCAGCCGGAAGCGCTCCTCGCTCTCCCACAGATCGCCCCTGGTCCGCCTCGAGTACTTGCCAGGTTCGGACGGTTGAATCACCACTACTTCTACACCTCCAAGGCCGAAGATAGGTATTTTCTCACAAGGGGGTCCGGAGTTTCGAGTTGGAGCGACGTGCATCATGGAGAATCCTACGGTCGATGTAGCCGAGATCCCTGACTAGATGCGCTCCACGATCGTGGCGGTGGACATGCCATGGCCGATGCACATGACCTGCAGGCCGAATTGGCCATCTGTGGCTTCCAGGCCGGCTATCATCTTCGCCATCAGGCCGGCCCCGGTGGCCCCCAACGGGTGGCCGTGTGCTATGGCCCCACCCCAGGGGTTTACCCGCTCCATGTCGGGGGCTAGCTCGTCGGCCCAGGAGAGGACGACCGAGGCGAAGGCCTCGTTTATCTCGATCCAGTCCAGGTCATCCATGCCGAGCCCCGCCTTCTCTAGCGCCAGGCGCGTGGCCGGGATGACGCCGGTGAGTTGCATGACGGGGTCCTCACCCACTGCGATCCGCGCCAGGAAGCGCGCCCTCGGCGTGAAGCCGTCGGCCAACGCCCTCTCCCGGTCCGCGATGAGCACCGCTGAGGCCCCGTCGGTGAGCTGGGAGGAGTTGCCCGCCGTCACCACGCCATCTCCCTCCGGCCTGAAGACGGTCTTGAGCCCGGCCATCTTCTCCTGGTCTATGTTGTTACGGATGCCCTCATCCGCCGTGAGCTCTACCTCGTTGCCGTCGGCGTCCAGGCCAAGGGAGGGCAATACCTCGACGTTCTTTCCCTCGTGGGCCGCCGCGCTCGCCCGCCGGTGGCTCTCGGTGGCGAAAGCGTCTAGGTCCCGGCGCGAGATCTTCCACCGTTCCGCGATCCGCTCGGCGCTCTCGCCCTGATGCACGAGGTTGTGTTTCTCCAGGAGATCCGGGTTCACCTCGAACCCCGAAACGCCGTCCCCCGTATCGCTGAACATGGGCACCCGCGTCATGCTCTCCACGCCCGACGCTATAGCGTAGCCGACGTCCCCGGCGGCGATGGCCTGCGAGGCGAAGTGGGCGGCCTGCTGGCTGGAGCCGCACATGCGGTTGAGGCTTACCGCCGGCACCGTGACGGGGAACCCCGCGAGCAAGACGCCGAGCCTACCGACGTTGGCCCCCTGCTCTCCGGCCTGGGTGACGGTGCCGTTTATGACGTCCTCCACCTTCTCCGCCTTCAGCCCCGAACGCTCTAGTAGCCCGTCGAGGGCGCGCGCCAGGAGCGCGTCGGGGCGCACCCCGCGGAAGGCACCACCGGCCTTTCCGAACGGGGTGCGCACGGCCTCCAGTATTACGGGCTCCCTCATTTCTGATTCTCTCCCCTCGTAGATGCCTGGTGCTCCCGGGCAGCAGTGCCCCCCGATCGTGTGCCCGAGCTCGCGCAAAAGGTTCCATCACAGTGTATTGTTCCCCGCTCACGGGTGCCACCAGCGCCGCCGTAGGGGTGGAGAAAGAACTTCACGTTCCCCTCGGACTTCGGGTAGGCGATGCTCGACGCGTTTCGAGCGGCGGGGCCTGAGACCTGGACCGAGAACATCAACCGAAGATGTCACAACCGGAGCCCTGCCGGTGTCTTTATGTGGAAACCTAGAGAGACACTGGAGGCAACATGGACGGCAACACCAGGATCCCGAAGGCCGAACTGACCGGCTTGTACGGCGCGGTGGTCAAGCGGATGTCCCGCAAGATGATGGGCGACGTGCCCGAGCCGGTCGAGGTGGCGTGGCACAACAGGAAGGTGCTCAACTTCTCCTTCAACATCGGTCGTCAGGCGCAGAAGTGGGACCAGTGCGACGAGAACCTGAAGTCCTTCGCCCACATGGCGGTGGCCAGCCTGATCGGGTGCAGTTTCTGCCTGGACTTCGGGTACTTCCAGGCCCACAACGATGGGCTCGACCTGACAAAGGCGCGCGAGGTGCCGCGCTGGCGAGAGTCCGTAATCTTCACACCGCTGGAGCGCGACGTCATGGAGTATGCTGAGGCGATGAGTCAGACCCCGCCCACGGTGACCGACGAGATGTCCGCGCGGCTGCTCGGGCAGCTCGGGGCTCCGGCGCTGGTGGAGCTGACGGCGTTCATCGGGTTGGCGAACCTGTACACCCGCACCAACACCGCGTTCGGCATCGAGTCGCAGGGCTTCTCCGCCTCCTGCCAGCTCGCGCCGCTCACCACAGTGGGCAACGGGGTACGCTCGACGGCATGAGCGACGACCCGTTCGTCCGTCATCGCAGCCTGCTCTTCACCGTGGCCTACGAGATGCTCGGCTCGGCCGCGGACGCCGAGGACGTCGTGCAGGAGACCTGGCTACGCTGGGCGGACCTCGGCACCGACCAGGCGGACGTACGCAACCCGCGGGCCTATTTGGTCCGGATCGTCACCCGGCAGGCGCTAAACCGGATGCGCACGCTGGCGCGCAGGCGCGAGGAGTACGTGGGGGAGTGGCTGCCCGAGCCGCTGCCCACCGGTCCGGACGTGGCCGAGGACGCCGAGCTGGCCGAGAGCGTCTCGATCGCGATGCTGACGGTACTCGAGTCCCTTGCACCCGCCGAGCGGGCCGTCTTCGTGCTGCGCGAGGTCTTCGACGTACCCTACGCCGAGATCGCCGCCGCTGTCGACAAGACGCCCGCGGCGGTCCGGCAGATCGCCCACCGCGCCAGAGGACACGTGGCCGCCCGTAGACCGCGGGTGAGGGTAGATCGTGCCGAGCATCAGAGGGTGGTAGACCGATTCCTGGCGGCGGTCGGGAGCGGAGATCTGCAGGCCCTGTTCGACGTGCTAGCACCCGAGGTGGTGATGGTCGCCGACGGCGGCGGCGAGGTGGCCGCCATCCGGCGTCCGGTAGAGGGCCGCGAGCAGGTGGCGACCTTGCTCTCACGCTTCAGGACCGTCTCGCCGGATGCGGTGGTCGGCACCGCATGGTTGAACGGCGCACCGGCCGTACGCATAGATATGGCCGGCGAACCAGATACGGCGGTCAGCCTGGTGGTGTCCGAGGGCCGTATCACCCACATCTACGCGGTCCGTAACCCGCACAAGCTCGCCCGTCTGGACAGAGAGACCACCTTCAGCCGCTGACCCCGGGTGGCAAAGACGATGCCCGCGTTGGATACTTCCACCAGGTCCGGAACAGGGAGGAGATCACGGTGGCAGAAGAACCGCAGAGGAAATACCTGGTGAGGGCGCAGGAGATCTCCGAACAGGCGGTTACAGCCTCCCATCCCTGGAACCCCAATTCCGAGTTCACTGGCACCCGGCTCGCCGCCCTGTCCGGGCTAACGCGGGTGGGCGTCAACCTCATGAAGGTGCCACCAGGCAAGGAGTCCTTCATCTACCACTCCCAGGAACGGGAGGAGGAGTGGATCTACCTCATCTCCGGACGCGGGGTCGCGGAGATAGAGGACGAGGAGTTCGAGGTCGGTTCCGGAGACTTCATGGGCTTCCCAACCGGCGTCGCCCACCACCTGCGCAATCCCTACGACGAAGACCTGGTCTACCTGGTGGGCGGGGAGAACGTGGACATAGAGGTGGCGAACTTCCCGCGGCTGGGGCGTCGGATCATCCGCAAGAGAGAAAACGTCCAGGTCTACAGAACCTCGGACGCAACCGACTTCGGGGAGTTGACCGAAGACACCTGAGAAGCCCAGGAAGGAGAGGTCTCCCGCTTGCAGGATCCTCGGGTGGCTGCCGGACCTGGATTCGAACCAGGACTAAGTGATTCAGAGTCACTCGTGCTGCCGTTACACCATCCGGCAATGTAACGGCGGATATTGTAACGCTTTAAGGGGCCTCCGTCGAGGTCTGTCCCGAGGTTTCGGCGACGCCGCCGGCCTCGATGGCGCGGAGTATCTGGATTCTCTCCTCGATAGGCGGGTGGGTTGAGAAGAGGCCCTTGGAGCGCTTCTCGAACCTCTTGATGGGGTTGACGATGTAGAGGTGGGCCGTGGCACGGTTGGCGGCCTCCAGAACCTCTTTGTCGCCGTTGATCTTCTGTAGCGCGTCGGCGAGGCCCTTGGGGTTGCGCGTGAGCCTGACGGCCGTCGCGTCGGCCAGGAACTCGCGCTGGCGGCTTATGGAGAGCTGCAGGAGGCGGGCGAACAGGGGCGCGAGGATGGCAAGCACGATGGCGATGGCCATCATAATGAGCTGCAGCTGTCCGCCGCCGTCCCCCCCTCCCCGGCGTCCTCCGCCCCTTCCGCCGCCGAACCACAGGCCGCGCAGGAAGAAGTCGGAGATCAGGACGGTCGTGCCGACCAGGATGCCGACGAGCATGGAGTAGCGGATGTCGAAGTTGGCGACGTGGGACATCTCGTGGGCGATCACACCCTGAAGCTCGTCGCGGTCGAGTTTCTCGAGCAGGCCGCTGGTGACGGCGACCACGGCGTGCTGGGGGTCGCGGCCTGTGGCGAAGGCGTTGGGGGCCGAGTCGTCGACGATGTAGACCTTGGGCATGGGGAGGCCGGCGGCTATGGACATCTCCTCCACCACGTTGAACAGGACGGGGGCGTCGTCGTGGGTGATCTCCCTGGCCCTCGAAGCGGCGAGCACCATCTTGTCGCCCCCGTAGTAGCTTATGAGGCCGGCAACGATCCCGATCACCAGGGCGAAGACGAGACCGCCGAGCGCCCTCACGGGGTCACCGAGCCAGGCCCATCCTATGATGTAGCCGAAGAGGGTGATGAACGCCAGAAAGGCGGCGATGAGCAGCAGGCTGTTGCGCCTGTTGCGGGCGATTCGCTCCCTGAAGGTGCCGAGGTCCCTCTGTTCCATGATCTCAGTCGTAGGAGACCGTCACGGACTCCCGCTCGGGGCCCTGGGCCTCGAAGTACTCCCTCTCCGTGAAGCCCATGGCGCGGGCGAAGATCACGGCCGGGAAGCTCTGTATTTTGGTGTTGTAGGACTGGACGGAGTCGTTGTAGTGTTGCCTGGCGAAGGAGATCTTGTTCTCCGTCGAGGAGAGCTCCTCCTGGAAGTCTATGAGAACCGTGTTCGACCGGAGGTCCGGGTAGCTCTCGGCCACCGCGAACAGGTTGCCTATGGCACCCGACAGCCGGGCCTCGGACTGGGCCTGCTCGCCCGGCGACTGGGGCTGCATGGCCTGGGAGCGGGCCTGCGTTATCTGGGTCAGCACGTCCTGCTCCTGACGAAAGTACTTCTTCACGCCTTCGAGGAGGTTTGGGATCAGATCGTAGCGGCGCTTTAGCTGCACGTCTATCTGCCGATAAGACTCCTCGACCTCGTTGCGCCGCCGCACGAGCCCGTTGTAGGTGGAGATGGCGTAGATAACCAACACCACCGCGATCACGACCAGAATAATGATCAAGACGATGCCCATACTTCAATCCTCCGCGACTAGTCGTTGTCTCTCCTGATTATACGCCGCCGGGAGGGTCAAAGATTCATGCTTGCTCGGAAACCGGTTCGAGAAACTCCAACCGGTTCCCGAACGGATCCTCGGAGTAGAACCTGCGCCGGGGCGCCAGCTCTCCATCCCACCGCACCGGATGACCACGAGCCCCGAGCCTCTGCGCGAGATCTTCGAGCACAGCGCACACGAACGCGGGATGAGCCTTCCGGTTGGGCCGGAACGGCTCCTCGACCCCGAGGTGGATCTGACGCCCGTCAGGGACGGCGAACCAGACCCCGCCCCTCCTCGCCAGGGACGGAGGCTTCTGGATCTCCTCCAGCGCCAACAGCCGGCCGAAGAAGTCCCTGGCGTCTTCCTCCCGGCCCTCCGGCATCGGGAGCTGAACGTGGTCCAGAGCGGTTATCATGCCGGACGAAGGATAGGCCCGATGCGCGGAGGGAGCAACCCTTGCCAGAATACGACTCTCTGGCCAACGTATACGACCTGGAGTACGCCCACGACTACGACCTTCCGTTCTGGCTCTCGCTGGCCGAACGCGAGGCCGGACCCGTAGTGGAATGGGGCGCGGGCACGGGACGAATAGCCGTCCCACTAGCCGCCGGCCACGAAGTAACCGCCGTCGAGATCTCCAAGGAGATGGCCGAGAGGGGTCGACAGAAGGGCTCTTCCGTAGGCTGGATCCTTGGCGATATGCGAGACGTGAAGCCGAAACGAAGCTACGGCCTCGCCGTGTGCGCCTTCAACTCGTTTCTGTGCCTGCAGAGCACGGAAGACGCCCTGGCGTTCCTTGGCAATGCCCACGATCACCTGCTGCCAGGCGGCCTGCTTGGCATTGAGGTCTCGGCGTTCTCGCCGGAGGAGCTGGCGGGCGGCGCGGAGCTGCGGCACGACTTCACGCGCGAGCTTCCCGACGGCAAGCTCGACCGCTTCTCCGTCTCCACCTACGACGCGGCCACCCAGCTGATGCACATGCGCCTGTTCTACGAACGGTACGACGGCTCGGGCTCCTTCGAGAACCGCATGGCGCAAGACCTCACCATCAGGACGACAAACCGCGACGAACTGCTGCTCATGCTCAGGCTCTCGGGCTTCGAGGCCGAGGAGGTCTACGGCGACTTCCAGGGCGGTCCCTTCGACTCGAGGAGCGATCACCTCATCGTGCTGGCCAGGAAGTAGACCCCGACCTCGAAGCAGAACGCCGCCTCCAGAGCCGAAGTCTTGACAAGCAGAGATCCTACCTATATAGTCATTCTCGACTAATCGATTACGATTAAGGAGAGAGGGTGGCATCGAAGAGGAAGGTCTCCAACCCGCTGGCGCTGGCGGTGATGGCGCTTCTCTACGAGCGGCCGATGCACCCTTACGAGATGGTGACCGTGATGCGTGAGCGGGGCAAGCACGAGACGGTGCGGCTCAGGTACAGCTCGCTGTACTCGGTTGTTTCGGCGATGGAGAGGGAAGGTCTTATCTCGCCCAGGGAGACGATGCGTGAGGGGAGACGGCCGGAGCGCAAGATCTACGAGATCACGGACGCCGGGCGGGAGGAGTTCCTGACCTGGTTGCGCGAGCTGTTGCGGGAGCCGGTCAAGGAGTACACGCAGTTCGCGGCCGGCCTCTCTTTCCTTCCCGGGTTGCCCCCCGAGGAAGCCATTGCGCTCCTGGAGGAAAGGGTTGGGCACCTGGAGGCGGAGACCGGGGAGATGAGAGCCCGGATCGACTACGCCAGGGAGGAGTACGCCCTGCCCCGTCTCTTCGTGGTGGAGTCGGAGCACGAGCTCATGTTGCGGGAGGCCGAGCTGGATTGGGTGCGCGGGCTCATAGAGGACATGAGGTCGGGAGAGCTGGGTAGCCTCGCGGAGTGGCACTCGATCCTCGCGGGGCGCAATGAGGGCGGAGGTGACGAGCCAATGGCTTGAGCAGAGATGACCCCCGGTGTGGTGTTGCAGCACCTCGGACCGGGGGTCGGAATCCCGAGTAGCAGGCCCCGCGGGGCGAGACCAATTACCCAGAACACGCGTTCTCAAGGATAACAGGTCGAAGCTCCGCGGAGAGACGGCGCCTCTGTTGCCGTCCGCGACGAGGAAGGACCTTTCGACCTGATGAACCACGAGACCATACACCAGACCGACGAGGCGAGAATACGCGCTCTTTTCGGAGACCTGCTCGGCGACTGGGGCAGGGGCGACGGCGAGGCATACGGTTCCCGTTTCACCGAGGATGCCGACTACGTAGCCTTCGACGGGACGCACACCAGGGGAAGGCGGGAGATCTCCACCTCCCACCAGCAACTCTTCGACAAATATCTCCAGGGCACGCGGCTCACGGGCCGTATCCTGAGCATCAAGTTTCTCCGCCCGGACGTGGCCCTCATCCACGCGACGGGCGGCACGATCATGCGCGGCAAAGCAGAGCCTTCACCGGAACGGGCCTCCATCCAGACCCTCGTCGCGGTGCGCGAGGGCGAGGAATGGCGTTTCGTCGCGTTCCACAACTGCAGGGTGCGTCCCATAGTTAGTGGCGCAGCCGGGTTCCTGATCTGGGCCCTCACGGACAGGCTCTGGCGCGTCTTCGCGTCCGGGAAGGAGGACGCATGAGCCGCACGAAGAAGGTCCTCATCATAGGCGGCGGCGTGGCAGGACCGGTGGCCGCAATGGCGCTGCAGCGGGCCGATATAGAGTCGGTCGTCTACGAAGCGTACACGGGTGGCGCGGAGGACGCCGGTTCGTTTCTAACCCTGGCGAGCAACGGCCTCGACGCCCTGCGCACCATCGACGCGCACCACCTCGTGCTGGAGCGGGGCTTCCCCACGCCGCGCATGGAGATACGGAGCGGCACCGGCAAACACCTCGGTGTCGTTCCAAACGGCGGGACCCTGCTCGACGGCACGGTCAGCCACACGCTCAAGAGGTCCGACCTCTACAGGACGCTGCGCGACGAGGCCATCCGCCGCGGAGCCCGCGTCGAGCCCGGCAGGCGGCTGGTGGACGCGGAGGAGCGGCCCAATGGCGGCGTCGTGGCACGGTTCGAGGATGGAACGGAGGCGGAGGGAGACCTCCTGATCGGGGCCGACGGCGTCCACTCCAGGACGCGCCGCATCATCGACCCGTCCGCGCCGGGGGCCCGTTACATCCCGGTGCTGAACGTCGGCGGTTACGCCGGCGGCGTGCGCGTCCAGGCCGAACCCGAGACGTTCCACATGGTCTTCGGGAAACGGGCATTCTTCGGTTACGCGATCCATCCCTCCGGCGAGGTATGGTGGTTCGCCAACCCGCCCCGCCCCGATGAGCCAACGCGGGCGGAGCTCGCCGCGACAGGCACGGAGCGGTGGCGGGAGATGCTGGTGGAACTCTTCGCCGGGGACGACTCCCCGGCCGTCGAGATCATCTGCGCCTCCCGGGGAAGGCTCGCAGGATGGGCCACCTACGATCTACCCGGGGTCCCGACGTGGCAGACGGGTTCGATTATCGTGATCGGGGACGCGGCGCACGCCACTTCGCCCTCCTCGGGACAGGGCGCTTCCATGGCCATCGAGGACGGCGTCGTGCTCGCCCGTTGCCTGCGCGACCTGCCGGACGTGCCGCAGGCCTTCGCCTTCTACGAGCGGCTCCGCCGCAAGCGGGTAGAGCGCATCGTCGCGCACGGGGCCAGAACCAGCAACAGCAAGGCTGCGGGTCCCATCGGCAGGAAGATACGAGACCTCATGATGCCAGTGATCCTGAAGCACGTGGCAAACAGCGGGTCCCTCGCCTGGATGCACGACTACCACATCGACTGGGGAGCGAAGGTGGCATAAGGCGGCACCTGGCTGGTGTATCGTTCTATCGCTTGCCCGTGTGGTTTGCCGCGTAACCGGGCAAAAAGCTGTGGGATGCTGGCGCCTTTCGGGGCGGGCAGGATCACACAAAGTCTTGTACGCGGACGGCAGGAGAGGACGGCACACCATGGAGATGAGGCGCATCGGCTCTCTGGAGGTTTCCGTGGTCGGGGTCGGCTGCAACAACTTCGGTTGGCGTCTCGACGCCGGGGCAACCGCGGAGGTAGTGGAGGCCGCGTTGGACGCGGGCATAACCTTCTTTGATACCGCGGATAGCTACGGCAGCACCAGGAGCGAAGGGTTTCTCGGCCAGGCTCTCGGCAAGCGTCGTGACGGGGTGGTGATCGCCACGAAGTTCGGCAGCCGCATAGACGAGCGGCGCAAGGGCGCCAGACCCGAGTACGTGCGAAAGGCGGTCGAGGATAGCCTCAGGAGGCTCGGCACCGACCGTATAGACCTCTACCAGTTGCACTGGCCGGATCCGGAGGTGCCCATCGGCGAGACGCTAGGCGCACTCGACGAGCTCGTTCAGGCTGGCAAGGTGCGCGAGATCGGCTGTTCCAACTTCTCTGCGGAGCAGCTACGCGAGGCCGAGGAGGCGGCACCCGCTGGCTCGGCGCGCTTCGCCAGCGTACAGAACCAGTACAGCATCATGCACCGTGAACCGGAGCGCGAAGTGATCCCCGAGTGCGAGCGCCTGGACCTCGCACTGATCCCGTATTACCCCATTGCCAATGGCCTGCTCACGGGCAAGTACCGACGGGGACAGCCCATGCCGGAAGGTACCCGCATCGCGGAGGGCGACAGGTACTCCGATCTCATCTCCGAGCAGAACCTGGCCACCGTAGAGTCGCTTATCGAGTTCGCCGAGTCGCGGGGGCATACTATGCTGGAGCTGGCCTTCTCCTGGCTGACTTCGCGGCCCACCGTTGCCTCGGTGATCGCCGGGGCCACCTCCCCCTCGCAGGCAAGGGCCAACGCCGCGGCCGCAGGTTGGGCGCTCTCCGAGTCGGAGGTCGAAGAGGTCGAGAAAATCTCTTCCGGAGAACGGTCCAGGGACGGTCAGGGATAACGACGAACGGGGCCGTTCCCCTGGAGAGGGTGCAGGACCCCCGGACCTGGACGTGTGCACCCTCCAGGAGCGGAACAGTTCAGGAGGGCGTTCGCTGGACGTCAGGATAGTGGGGTACTGGAGACCGCGCGGACGCGTGGTTTGCTCCGGCTACGATGCAGACCGTGCTTCGAGGTCCTCCGCGACCAGGGTGTGGTTGATCATGGCCGCCGCGGTGGCTCCGGAGGCGGCGGCCATGATGGCCCCCTGAAGCATGGTGCCGGCGTCGCCCGCCACGTACACGCCTGGCACGGTGGTCTCCCTGGTCATGGGGTCGTTCCTTACCACCGTGGGCAACGGTCCCTCCGCGTCCAACTCGCAGCCCAGGGCTTCGGAGAGGTCGGAACGCTGGCGCTGGGGCGGCCTGTAGAAGAGCGCTTCGCGTGGGATCTCGGTTCCGTCCTCGAAGACGACCCGGCGGAGAACGCCAGAATCCCTGTCGCCCTCCAGGTAGGAGATGGGCGTCTCTATTATCGGGATGCCTAGAGATCCGACCTTCTCTCTGGCCTCATCGTCGAGCGGCGTGGGGCCATCGGTGAGGAGGATCAGGTCGCTGCTCCAGTTGTGGATCATGGCCGCCTGCTCAGCGGCGTCCTCGCCGGAGTTGAGCACCGCCAGGGGCCTGTCGCGTACCTCCCAGCCGTGACAATACGGGCAGTGAAAGATGCCCCGGCCCCACAACTCCCGGAAGCCGGGCCTTTCAGGAAGTTCGTCGTGGACACCCGTGGCGAGCAGGATCTTGCGCGTCTCGACGGCACTCCCGTCCTCCAGCGTGATCCGGAAATCTCCGTCCGATCCATCGGCCCCCGTGGCACCGGATTGGCGAACCTCCACACCGGAGTACGGCTCCAGTTGCTCGCGGCCAATGCGCAAGAGCTCTTCGGGAGGCGTACCATCCCGCGTGAGAAAATAGTGGACCCCGGACGAGGGCGCGTTCCTCGGCTCCCCACCGTCGAGAACCAGCACCCGTCTCCTGGCCCTGCCCAACATGAGCGCGGCGGAGAGCCCACTGGAACCAGCCCCCACCACGACGACCTCGTATCTGCCCGCGTTCTCCATCCTAGACCTCCCCAGAAGGTTGCGATCTTTCACCCATGACGTGATGGCCTTCGTGTAAGGGATGGGCTCCTCCAGAGGGCAGCCCGGTCGTTACGGGAGCCTCGGCACCGGCCACCACGAGCATCTCCACGTCCTCGTCGCCGAGAACGTCGAAGGAATGCTCCAACATTCCGTCGAAGAACGCCGCGTCGCCGGGCCCGAGCACCGTGCTCTCCTCCCCAAGCGTGAGACGCAGCCGGCCCGAGAGCACGTACAGCCACTCCTCTCCCTCGTGACGATGGTGTTCGGCGGGCTCCACCCGGTCGACGGGGAAGACCACCTTGACGGCCGCGAGCCCCGCAGGCCCCGCCTCCGGCATCAACGGCTGGAAACGGAAGCCAGCTCCCTCGTAGAAGGGAGCCTCCGATCCTCGGACCACCGTCCCAGGTCCCGGCTCGCGGGGCGCCTCCAGAAGATCCGAGATAGAAATCCCCAACCCCGCCGCCACGTTCAGCAACGTGGCAACCGACGGCTGCCTGGCCCCCGACTCAAGCCGGGAGAGGTGCGCCACAGACACACCGCTCGCAGCGGAGACCTCCTCCTGCGTCATATCTCGGGTCAGCCGGGCCTCCCTTAACCTTCGCCCCACACCGGAGAGCATCTCCTCCACGTTCCCAGCCGAAGCGCCGCCGGACCTACCCAAAGACTCCATGGATACAGTTTACCCCATAGACAAATAATTTGTCACGCCGTACCAGAGCAAGGTTCTAGCACCCGCCATTGCCGTAACAGCCTGTGCGCTCTTGCGGTGTTGTGGCCATCGGGTTGGTTCTGCGCGTGTTTATGAAAGCGTCGTGCTCGTTGTTGTTTGGATGATTGATGTTCATGCTTATAGGTGGCACTATGCGGTCGCAAAATGGATGATTAGGGGGCCGACGCGGGTTCCGACCCGGGAGGTAGGAGCGAAGAGATGTTGGACATCGAGCGGCGGCAGAAGATGGTGGCCTTCATCGAGCAGAACGACGGGGCCACGGTGGGAGAGTTGAGCAGGAGGTACTCGGTCAGCGAGGCGACGGTACGGCGAGACCTGATCCAGCTCAGCAAGGACGGGCTCGTGGAGCGTGGGCACGGCGGCGCGGCGCCGCGCCGTCCGCGGAGGAGGTCTCAGGGATTGCCCGAGTTGCCGGTTCTGGAGCGTGCGGGACTGCGTGTTTTGGAGAAACGGGCCATCGGGCGGGCGGCGGCGCGGTACGTGGAGGATGGGGACGTGATCCTCATAAACGGCGGCACGACCACCGCGGAGATGGTTCCCTTCCTGGGCACGGCGCGGGACCTCACCGTGATAACAAACGGGCTCAACATCGCCTCGTTGCTGGCGCCGCTCACCAACATAAAGACCGTGATCACCGGCGGCGTCTTGCGCAACTCCGAGCTCTCCATGCTCGGGGTGCTTACGAAGGACGCCCTGCACAATCTGCGGGCGGACAAGCTCTTCATGAGCAGCCCGGCCGTACACGTGGACTATGGGTTCTCGGCCGACGACATGCTCGAGGTCGAGAGCGACCGCAACATGATGGCCTCGGCAAAGGAGGTCATCGTGCTCGCGGATCACACCAAGTTCGGGAACGTGGCCATGATGAGGGTGGCCCCTATAGAGAGGGTGCGTCGCATCATCACCGATTCCGGCACTTCGGAAGATGTGGTGGCGGCGTGCCAGGAACAGGGCGTCGAGGTCGAGGTGGTCTCAGCAGAGAGCTCGGGCAGGGTATCGGCCGGTTCTCCGGCCGGTTCCGGGAGGCGATGAGATGGCAAAGGTGACCCTGATCGGGGCGGGCAGCGCCGTCTTCGCCCGCCAGATCGTCACCGACGTGCTCGCCATAGACGGCCTGGACGGCGGGACCTTCGCCCTCGTGGACATCGACGCGGAGCGGCTGAAGCTCGCCCACGACATCTCCGAGAAGCTGGTCGAAGCCACGGGCAAGGACTGGACCGTCCAATCTTCGACGGAGAGAAACGACGTACTTGCCGGTACGGATTTCCTCGTAAACTCCATCGAGGTCGCCGGTCTCGAGAACGTGCACCACGACTACGAGATTCCCTTGCGCTACGGGGTGGACCAGTGCATCGGAGACACCATCGGGCCAGGCGGCATCTTCAAGGCACTTCGTACGGGTCCGGCCTGGTTGGAGATCCTGCGCGACGCGGAACGCGAGTGTCCGGATGCCGTGGTCATGAACTACACCAACCCCATGTCGCTCCTCACCCTAGCGGCGAGGCGGGCCACGAGCATGAACGTGGTCGGGCTCTGCCACAGCATACAGGGCACCTCGGAGCAACTCGCGGGCTACGTGGAGGTGCCGCTGGAGGAGTTGAACTTCAGGGCGGCGGGAATCAACCATAACTCGTGGTTCGTGGGGTTGGAGACGAACGGTAAAGACCTCTACCCGGAGTTGCGCGAGCGAGCTCGGAAGCCGGAGCTGTACGAGCGGGACCCTGTCCGGTTCGAGACCATGTTCCACCTCGGGGCGTTCCCCACGGAGTCGAGCGGGCACTTCTCCGAGTACCTGCCTTACTTCCGCAAGCGGCCCGACCTGATCGAGCGTTATGCCCGGGATGGATACCTGGGCGAGAGCGGCTACTACGCCAACAACTGGTCCGCCTGGCGGGCCGAGAACGACGAGGAGATCCGGAGGATGCTCTCCGGCGAGGAGAAGCTACCCCTCGAACGGAGCACCGAGTACGCCGCCGACGTGATCGAAGCCATCACGCTGGGCGGGGAGAAGGTGGTCTACGGCAACGTAGAGAACACGGGCCTGATCGAGAACCTGCCCGACGGCTGCGTGGAGGTCGCCTGCCTGGTGAATCGGAACGGCGTCCAGCCGACACACTTCGGCGCCCTGCCGGAACAACTGGCCGCCCTCAACCGCGCGCACATGGCCGTCCACGAACTGGTCGTCCAGGCTCTGCTCGAGCGCGACCGTCAGGCCGCCCTGTACGCCCTGATGCTCGATCCGCTGACGGCGGCCGTGTGCTCGCTGGAAGAGATAAGGAACATGTTCGACGAGATGTGGGAAGCCCAACGCCCGTTTCTAACCTCGTTCCAGTAGAACCGTCGTAGAGCGAGATTCAGGCCATCAGCTCCTCGTTCTTGCTGACAGCGGTCTTTCACGACCCTGACGTCGAAGTCCCCGCCTACCGTCCTTTGCGGCTACTGGTTGGCTGCGGAGTCGTAGCGCCGCTGGAGATCATCGCGAGAGATGCCCTCGACGTGCGTGGCGATGTACCAGACGTGTCCGAAGGGGTCGGTAACGCCGCCCCGGCGGTCGCCGTCCTCACTGTTTTCTACGGGCATTAGCTCTGTGGCACCGGCCGCGAGCGCCTTTTCGAAAGTCGCGTCCACGTCATCAACGTAGAGGAAAATGTGTACCGGAGAGCCGCCGGACGACCGCGGGCCGTACATCCCGAAGTCCGGGGCCTCGTCGGTGATCATGATGGGAGAATCACCGATCATGACCTCCGCGTGGCGGACGCGGCCGTCAGGGTCAGCCCAGCGGAAGATCTCCTCCGCCCCGAACGCCTCTTTGTAGAACTCGATGGCCTCGTACGCGCCTTTGATGGTCATGTACGGCGTAACGGTGTGAAAACCCCGGGGTACGGGGCTGACGTCGCCACTCATGCGTCCCCTTTCCTGCACTACGACACAGACCGAGTGTACGTCCGGACGGCCTACTTCCCATCCTCCGAATCCGCCGCACTAGAAGCCTCCGCGAGCCCATCGGGGCCGGGTCAAACCTCGAGCGCCACCCGGAGCGCCCCGCCGACCTCAGAAGGGCGAGCTTCACGGACCAGCACCTCCGGCGCCCCGTGCCATGCCGCGCAATCGCGGAGCGCACCGGCAACGCTGGATACGAGGTGCTCGGAGGCCACGACGTCTGGTTCCAGGTGCGCGGCCTTTACTTCGAAGAGGCCTTCTTTGCGGTGGGCTTTGGCGTCAAGCCGACCCACGAGGGCGCCGTCGTGCAGTATGGGGAGGGAGTAGTATCCGTAGCGGCGCCTGGCGGCCGGGGTGTAGACCTCGATCTTGTAGTCGAAGCCGAAGAGCTCGGAGGCCCTGTCCCTGTCCCAGACAACCGGGTCGAAGGGCGACAACAGGGTCGTGGCGGAAGATTTCGTCCGGCCAGAGAGGATACTCTCGGCCACCCTCGCGTTCTCGGGGTGCACGTAGGCCGGCTCGTCCTCTATCTCGGCCCGCAGCAGGGAACCATCGTCTGCCAGCCCTTCGAGTAGCGACGCGGCCCCCCTCTTTGGCGTGCGGAAGTAGTCGGGGACCCAGCGGGCGACTGCCACACCCAGGGCCCGCACGGCCTTCAGTGCCAGCGCCCGCCGTACCTCGTGTTCGGTCGGGGCGAAGGCGTCTTCCCAGGTAGGCAGGGCGTCGGCCAGCACGCGCTCGCGCAGGTCGTAGACGCGTTGGAAGTTTTCGCGGCGCGAGATCATCAACTCCCCGGCGGCGAAGAGGTGCTCGAGCGCGCGTTTCTCGGGCTTCCACTCCCACCAGCCGCCGGCCTTGCCGTCGGTACGGGCGAACTCGGCGGAACGGACGGGTCCTTCCTTTCGGATGTGTGCCATGACGTGCTTCAGCGCGTCAGGGTGGGCCTCCATCCACACCCGCGTCTTGTCCGTCTCGTCGAGCATCAGACGCCGGTAGAGGCCGTAGTCCTCTATAGGAATAAAGCACGCCGCGTGCGACCAGTACTCGAAGATCTTTCCCTCGGCCAGAAGCTCGTCCAACCAGAGGGGATCGTAAGCCCCTATCCTGCTCCACAGCACCAGGTAGGGGCTGCGTGCCACCACAGAGATGGAGTCGATCTGCAACACCCCCATCCTGCGGACGGCCTCGAGTACGTCTGCCTTCTGCGCGGAGTGCCCGGGCGGTGACATCAACCCCTGTGCGGCGAGCAACATCGTGCGCGCCGCGTCCCTCGAAAACTCGATCCTTCACACCTCCTGACCGGCTACGGCGAACTGTGGAGCTACTAGCCTTTGCTGAAAGCCGACCGCAGGTCGCTTGCAAAGCAGGTTCGGCATACATGCCAACCGTCGTAGTTATACGGCAACCGGCGCGGTCCTACGAGTATCAAGACCTCATAAGGGTTCTCTAGGGCTCGAAGAACCGAACCGCGAAGTCTCCCGCGCCGTCCGTCACGAAGCTCACCAGTCGCTCTCCCTCCTCCATCAGGGCTTCGCGGTCCTGCTTCGGCAGGGGCTCGAAAGGTGTGATCCAGAGCGTCGTTTCCCCGCGTTCTCGCACTACTTTCCACGTACCGCAGACGAAGCCGTCGACGAGAACAGTGGCAGGAACCATACCGTTCCTGGAGGCGAGAGCTTTGCGATGTTCGGCGGCGATGACGCGGGAGCGGTCGGCGTGAGAGAGGATCAGGTTGTCGAAGGCGGCCACGAAGCGCACCGGAGCCGGCACCTCGGGATCGGGCCTCGGGGCGTCGGGCAGATCGAAGAGCTCGGTACCCCCCTGATCGCTGAAGGTACGCAGCCGCGGACGTAGTCGCTCGAAGACCTCTCGGAGCCTGCTCA
>DASUPX010000445.1:0-2812 GCA_036280905.1 Rubrobacter sp.
CGTCCGAGGAAGCCAGCCAGATCAGGGTATCCGCACCCCGCTCAGGCGACCTCATGAATGGCTTGGCAAGCCTGACGAAAAGGGCCATAGGACCGGCGTTGTTCTTGCCGAAGTTGGTGCCGACCGCACCGGGGTGCAAACAGTTGGCGGTAACGGAAGACCCCTTCAGGCGCTCCGCGAGCTCGTAGGTGAACATGATATTGGCCAGCTTGGTCATGCCGTAGACAGCGAAGCCCCTGTACTTGTGCCTGGACTGTATGTCGTCGAAGTCGATGTTGCCCATGCGCTCGGCCTCTGAGGAGACCGTGATCACCCGGCTTGGCGCGCTCTGCTCGAGCCGATCGAGCAACAGGTTGGTGAGCAGGAACGGCGCGAGGTGGTTCACGGCGAGGGTGGTCTCTATGCCGTCCGCCGTCTCGGTGCGACTGCTCTGGACGAGCCCCGCGTTGTTGGCTAGCACATCCAACCTGTCGTGCCGCTCCAGGAACTGGTCTGCCAGCCTCCTGACTTCGTCCTGCACCGATAGGTCAGCGAGCATCAGCTCCACGGAGTCGCTGTGGCTCTGCCCCTTGATGTCCCGGAGGGCGGTAGCCCCACGCTCCGGGTTGCGACCGACGATCACCACGTTCGCGCCCATCGCCGCGAACGCCACCGCGGAGGCTTTGCCGATGCCCGAGGTCCCCCCGGTTACGAGCACGGTCCTGCCCCCCATGCCGCCGTTCGGATTATCCAAGATATCTCCCGATCTAGAAAATGCGCGTCGGCCCGGAGTCTATCCCGCCAGACCCTCCGGGCTTTGTGAGCGCCGCCACTTTCTACGCGCCAGCTGTCTCCGACAGGTAGAAAGCCGGGTCCTCGTCGACCATCCAGACCCACTCTTCGCAATCCGGGGTCCTGGGTGATCTGGGCGCCACGGACGGGTTGTCCTCGCCGCTCCCGCGTACCTGAAACGTGTTGGTCTCGCCCGAGTGCCTCACGATGTACCTCCTCTAGACAGGTCGATGCCGGGAAGGCCCGCCTCCTGGTTCTCGTCGAACGTCTGCCAGTGGCGTCCCCCCGCGTCGCGCGCTACGCGGCCGAAGCCCGAGCCGGGAATGTGTCCAGCCGCGACGGCTATACCGTCGGCCTCCAGCCACGCGAGAAGCATCTCGCGGGTGCGGGCGGCCTGCTCCTTGTCCATGTCGAACTGGACGTTCCAGGTGGGCTCGGTAGCCTGCGCAGGGTGGACGATGGCATCGCCGGCCACGAGCGCCTGCTGCCCCTCGGAAGAGACGAGCAGGCTGCTGTGCCCCGGCGAGTGGCCGGGGGTCGGTATGGAGGTCAGATCCTCCCCGACGGGCTCCTCGCCGTCGAGCAGCTCCAGAACGCCAAGATCGTCGAGCGCGGAGATGGCATGGCCCAGGTAAGGCACGGAGATCTCCCACTCCGCGGCCTGCGTGACGTAGCGGGCGTTGGCGAAAGTGGGCTCGCCATCTGGCCTCACACTCCAGCCGAGATGGTCGCCATGCAAGTGGGTCAGGAAGACGGTGTCCACGTCTTCGGGCTCCACACCAGCGCTCTTCAGGTCGCTCAGCAGCTTGCCGCCAGGACCCATCACCTGCGGGCCGACCCCGGTATCTACCAGAACCGTACCTTCCGGAGAGCGCAAGAGGTAAGACCCGACGCGTCCCCAGAGCATGTCATCGTCGGCAAAAGCCCACGGGTATCGTCGAAGGTGAGGCTCCCACTGGTCCTGAGCCACGCCGGGGAAGATCTGATCCAACCCGAAAAAAGCACCCTCCATGTCCGTGAGCGCCGTGATCTCAACCCTACCTACCTGAATGCTCCTCAAGATCCAACCTCTTTCCATCTTCAAAATGATGTACATGTACACATTAACATTGACAACAATGAACGTCAACAGTAATATGTGGGGAGAGGAGTTGGTGTGGTGGATCTCTCACGGGATGAGTCTTGGATGCGATAGAGCGAGAAACGGTGATCGGGGAATCGTGCTTGCAGCTTGTTGACGAGTTCGCGGCCTTCGGGCCCCTGTACCTAAAGTGGGTCAGGTCGCGGTTGCAGGATCGGGAGATGACGTACGCCAGGATGCGTTTGCTCGGGACCTTGCATTGCAAGGGCCCCCAGATCATGAGCAGCATCAGCGACGAGCTTGGCGTTACGAGGCGCAACGTGACGGCCCTCGTCGACGCGCTCGAAAAAGAGGGCCTGGTCAGGCGAAAGCCCCATCCCACAGACCGGCGGGCTACGGTCATAGAGATGACGGAGAACTGCGAGCTGACGATGGACAAGCTCTACGACGAGCACCGCCTCGCGGTCGCTGGGCTGTTCGCGGACCTCGAAGAAGGAGAGCGCGAGGAGCTAGCCAGGATGCTCGGCGTCCTGCGAAGGAGGCTCCAGCGTGAGGGTATCTGCGGTTAGAGCTTAATAGCTGACAGCGCGGTTCGCGAAGCGAACCGCCGAGGGTAGACGCGGGGCGGGGAAGTTTCTAGACTCTGTTGGTGGAACCTGATCCGAAACCGCTCGATGTGCTCGCCATCGGGGAGATGGTCGTGGACTTTATCTCCGATGAGAAGACGGACACGCTTGGGAATGCTTCCACCTTCAGGCGGTATCTCGGGGGGTCGCCGGCCAACATCGCGGTCTACGTCTCCAAGCTCGGTGGTGAATCGGCGGTTATTGCCAAGACCGGGATAGGCGCGTTCGGGACGTTTCTGAAGAGCGAGTTGCAGCGTCATGGTGTTACTACGGAGTACCTCGCCATGGACCACCGCACGCATACCACCGTGATCTTCGTCTCCTCCACGTCGGC
>DASUPX010000446.1:0-7677 GCA_036280905.1 Rubrobacter sp.
CAAGAGCCACCACAACGTGGGCGGCCTCCCCGAGGTAATGGACCTCGACCTCGTAGAGCCCTTGAGGAACCTGTTCAAGGATGAGGTTCGCGTCGTGGCCGCCGAGCTCGGGATGCCAGAGAGGCTCGTCTGGCGTCAGCCCTTCCCGGGGCCTGGGCTCGCTATAAGGGTCATAGGCGACGTTACCGCAGAGCGCCTGGAGATACTGCGCAAGGCCGACGCGGTCCTCCAGGACGAGATACGCTCCGCCGGCTTCTACCGCCAGCTCTGGCAGAGCTTCGCCGTCCTCCCGGCCATACACTCCGTCGGCGTGATGGGCGACGCCAGAACCTACGCCTACCCGGTCGTCATAAGGGCCGTAACCTCAGACGACGCCATGACCGCCGACTGGGCCCGTCTCCCCTACGACCTCCTGGAACGCATCTCCAACCGCATTATCAACGAGGTCCCCGGCGTCAACCGCGTCGCCCTCGACATAACAAGCAAACCCCCAGGCACTATAGAGTGGGAATGAGCACGCTCCGGCTTCGCCTCCGCTTGTCAGCACACTCGGCTTCGCCTCGCTTGTCAGCACGGCGCTACGCGCCTTGTCAGCACGCTTCGCCCGGCTTCGCCTGGCTCGCTTTCAGCCAGATCACGCTTCGGCCTGCACCCTTCCGCTCTAGAGATTCGATGCCCGGAAGCAGTGGGTTGTCGAAGCCACCGTTACATATCGAGACGACCAGCCGAAAGCGAGGCGAAGCCGAAGCGTTGCCGACAAGCGACAGCCATTAGGCTGGAGCGTGCTGACAAGCTGGCGTAGCGGAGCGGAGCCGGCGTGCTGACAAGCGGAGGCCGACAGGCCGAAGCGCGCCGTTTAACACACATTTAGCTTCGAGTTTACATAACTGCAACTAAACCCCGAGTACTTTGTCCTATCATCGTGCGCGAAGAGTCTTACGATCGAGAAATGTCATCCGGAAGAGGGGAGCGTACGGGTTGAGAGGGATCGCGCGCCAGAGGTCGCTTGTGTGGTTGTGTCTCGTACTGGGGTTGTCGCTTGGCCTTGTGTCATGCGGGAGTGCCGGTGGGAGTGGCGAGGACGTTGCGGGCAATATCCGTATCGAGGGCTCCAGCACCGTCTATCCGATCACCCAGGCCGCGGCGGAACTCTTCAGGGAGGAGAACCCGGACGCGCGCATCGAGGTAGGTGGCGCGGGGACCAGCGACGGCTTCGAGGCCTTCTGCCAGGGCGACACCCAGATCTCGGACGCTTCCAGGCCGATCGAGCCCGAGGAGATCGAGGTCTGCGAAGAGAACAACGTGGAGTTTATCGAGATACCGGTGGCCTACGACGGCATCTCCGTGGTCGTGAACAAGAAGGACAACGACTGGGCAACCGACATCACGAGCGAGGAGCTCAAGAAGATTTGGGAGCCTTCCGCCGAGGGCAAGGTCACGGAGTGGAGCCAGGTCAACCCTGACTGGCCGAACAAGCCACTCGACCTCTACGGTCCAGGCACCGAGTCCGGTACGTACGAGTTCTTCAACGAGGCTATCGTTGCCAACGAGGAGGAGGTCAGCCGCCAGTCCGACGTGGAGATGAGCGAGGACGACAACGTGCTCGTGCAGGGCGTCTCTGGTGACGCCAACGCGCTCGGCTACTTCGGGTACTCCTACTACGAGAACAACCTGGACTCGCTCAAGGCGCTCGCCGTGGACGGCGTCAAGCCCAGCGAGGACTCCATCCGCAACGGTGAGTACCTGCTCTCCCGCCCGCTGTTTATCTACGTGAGCACCAACGCGCTCGAAAACAACAAGGCCGTCAAGCCTTTCGTGGATTTCTACCTCGCGCCGGAGAACCTCGACCGGCTGGTGGAGGCCGCGAAGTACGTGACGATGCCCGCCAGCCTGGAGAAGGAGGCGCGGGCCCAGTACCAGGACCGAACTACTGGCACCGTGATCGACGCTGACGGACAGCCCAAGGGCGGCGATCTGGAGAAGGCGCTGAAGCAGTCACAGTAACCATTTGTGCGGGGGTAGGTCTGCTAGTAGCATTGGGGGACCGGCACCGAGGCTGGTCCCCATCTTTCTGTCAACGAAACTTTGGAGGGTTCTAGTTGGCGATCAGGGCTGAAGGTACGAGGTCAGGCGCGGAGGCGTGGAAGCGCAATAGCCGCGGCAGGGAGACCAGGGAGCGCGTCGTGAAATTCTTCCTCATGGCCTGCGCTTATCTCTCTATCTTCACCACGGTCGGGATCGTCATCGTGCTCTTCGAAGAGACCGCGCGGTTCTTCCTCAAGGTCTCGCCCGTAGAGTTTTTGACGTCGACGCAGTGGGCGCCCCCGCAGGGCGAGTTCGGTGTCTTACCGCTCGTTTACGGCACGCTTACGGCGACCTTCATCGCCATCGCCGTGGCGCTTCCCCTCGGTTTGCTCACGGCCATCTACCTTAGCGAGTACGCCCCGCGGGCCCTCCGGCGGTGGCTCAAGCCGGCGCTGGAGATACTGGCCGGGGTGCCGACGGTCGTCTACGGGTTCTTCGCCCTGACCTTCATCACCCCGTTTTTCAGGGACAGCGTCTTCTCGGGCATCCAGTCCTTCAACGCGCTCTCCGCCGGGCTCATCATGGGGGTGATGATCATCCCGACGGTGGCATCGGTGAGCGAGGATGCCATCTACGCCGTTCCCCTCTCCCTGCGGGAAGGCGCCTACGCGCTCGGCGCGACCAGACGAGAGACGGCGACCAGGATCGTAGTGCCAGCGGCGCTATCGGGCATCGTGGCGGCGGTGATCCTCGGCATCTCTCGGGCTATAGGGGAGACGATGATCGTGACCATCGCGATGGGGGCCCAGGCGAACTGGCTCGGGAGCCCCCTCGAAGGTATGCAGGCCATGACGGCATACATCGTTCAGGTCGTGGGCGGGGAGACGCCGCGAGGTTCGATTACCTACGAGTCCATATTCGCGGTGGGATCGGCCCTGTTCTTGATGACCCTTGCCCTGAACCTCGCGAGTTACTGGTTCGTCAGACGATACAGGGAGACTTACTAGTGGCCCAGAGCAGCATGAAAGCCGGGCAGCAGGACGGCGGCCCCTCTGGAGGGGACTTCAAGGAATCTCTGTCCACGCGGTACGGCCTGGACCGGGGCTTCACGGTGCTTGTCTCGGTGGCGGCGTTCGTCGGGGTGGCCGTTCTGGCCGTGCTCCTGGTCGACGTCACCAGGGACGGGTCCTCGATGCTCAGCCTCGAGTTCCTGACGAGCTTCCCCTCGCAGGTCTTCCCCGAGAACGGGGGCATCTACCCGGCCCTCATCGGATCGTTGTGGCTGCTCGGGTTGACGGGCGCGATCAGCGTTCCTCTCGGGCTCGGGGCGGCGGTATACCTCGAGGAGTACGCCGGGGATACCCGCATAAACAGGATGATCGAGGTCAACATCTCAAACCTCGCCGGGGTGCCCTCGGTGATCTACGGCCTCCTGGGCCTCGGCATCTTCGTCGAGCTTCTGGCTCCGATAACGGGCGGTGGGAGCGTGCTTACCGGCGCGATGACCTTGAGCTTGCTCATTTTGCCGGTCATCATCGTCGCCACCAGGGAGGCGCTCAAGGCGATCCCGAACTCTATCAGGGAGGGTGGCTATGCGTTGGGGGCGACGCAGTGGGAGGTGATCTGGAGTCACCTCTTGCCGCGGGCGCTGCCCGGTGCCATTACGGGCATCATCCTGGCGCTCTCGCGGGCCGTTGGCGAGGCGGCTCCCATCCTGGTCGTCGGGGTCTCGCTCTACCAGACCTACGTCACCACGGGCCCGTTCGACGGCTACATGGCGCTCCCCACCCAGATATACGATTGGATCAGCCGCCCGCAGGAGGTCTTCCAGAACTCTGCCGCGGCAGGCATAGTCGTTGCCATGGTGGTGTTGTTGGTGGCGAACTCGTTCGCTATCTGGCTGCGCAACCGCTATCAGCAGCGGTCGTAGTGAAGGCTTATAGAGAAGAAAGGTGTTAGCCTAGTGGACACTAAGAGATCCAGAGAGGAGCAGAGGTTGTCCGGGGTGTCTAAGGACCAGCGCGAGACGCGACAGAGCGGCGAAGGCGTGTCCCCGGGCGAGGCTCCCACCCTGGGTATGAAGATAGAGAACCTCTCGGCGTTCTACGGTTCCTTCAAGGCCGTTTCGGACGTTAGCATGGACATACAGGCCAACAAGGTGACCGCGCTCATCGGGCCCTCGGGGTGCGGCAAGAGCACCTTTATACGCTGCTTGAACCGGATGCACGAGGTGATACCCGGCGCCCGCGCCGAGGGGCACGTCAGGCTGGGTGAGCAGGACATCTACGCGAAGGCCTCGGACCCCGTAATCATCCGGCGCCGCGTGGGGATGGTCTTCCAGAAGCCCAACCCGTTCTCCAAGTCCATCTACGAGAACGTGGCCTGGGGGGCCAGGATCAACGGCTACAGGGGCAACATGGACGAGTTGGTGGAGCGCTCCCTGAAGCACGCCGCCCTCTGGGATGAGGTCAAGGACCGCCTCAAGGAGAGCGGCCACGGGCTCTCCGGCGGCCAGCAGCAGAGGCTTTGCATCGCCAGGACGCTCGCCGTCGAGCCTGAGGTGATCCTTATGGACGAGCCGGCCAGCGCCCTCGACCCCGTCTCGACCCAGAAGATCGAAGACACCATGGAGCAACTCAAGCGGGAGTACACGGTGGTGATCGTGACGCACAACATGCAGCAGGCGGCCCGCATCTCGGACTTTACGGGCTTTTTCTTTATCGAGAACATGGGTGATCCTGGCCGCCTCTGGGAGTTCGACGAGACGGAGAAGATGTTCTCGAACCCAGAGCGCAAGGAGACGGAGGACTACGTGACGGGACGGTTCGGGTAGGTCGTGCCGCGCGAGACTTTCCAACAAGAGCTGGACGGGCTGGTATCCGACCTGATCGAGCTCGGCGGCGAGGTGGAGCTCTCCCTGGAGAACATGGTGAGGGCTATGGAGACCCGCGACGCGGAGGTGGCGCGCGGGGAGCTCGGGGTGGACCTGCGCTACAAGGCCCGCGGCATGGACATCGAGCGGGAGTGCATGATACTGCAGGCCCGCCAGGCCCCCGTGGCCCGCGACCTGAGGCTCCTTTACACCGTGCAATCCGTGACAAACCACCTGGTCCGGTCCGGCACCCTGAGCGAGCACATCTGCCAGGCGATAGCGGAGACCGCCGACTGCGAGCGGGACGAGGACCTGGAGATCGCCCTCGTGGAGATGGCAAGAACGGCGCGCAACGTGTTCGACGAGGGCCTCGACGTCTTCAGGAACAACGACCTGGACAGGGCCCGCGACCTGCAGGCCAAGGACGATAAGGTGGACCTGCTGTACTCCGAGGCCATGAACCTTATCGCCAACCCCTCGGAGGGCGGCGGCGGCGACCCGGAGTGGCGCATGCGGGCCGCCCTGATGGTCCATTACCTGGAACGTATCTCCGACCACGGGGTAGATGTTGGCGGAAGCACCGTGTTCCTCGTTACCGGGCAACGAATAGAAGATGCCATGCAACAATACCTCGATCGCAACGTTGACCACGACGGGGATGCTGGCTAGGATAGTCCGCGAAAGAGGGTAACGCCGAGAAGCGCGAAGGCTACAGGTAGATTTCCTGAAGCATCCTCTCGAATAGCTCATCTTTCCGTGGTGGTTCTCGATGGCGGGGGCTTCGGAGCGCCTTTTCAGGGGTTGTGGTTTGTCTATCTCTGCTACAATCTTCTTGGCGAGATGTTTCTTGTTGGTCGGGTGATCTTTCGTGAGGCTAACTCAGAAGAGCAAGTACGCGGTAAGGGCGTTGATGGAGCTCGCGCTCAACGAGCGCGACTGCCCGCTCGGGGTGGCCGAGTTGGCCCGGCGCCAGCGCATCCCCGAGAGGTTTCTGGAGCAGATCTTCGGCGAACTCAGGCGGGCCAACATCGTCGAGAGCCGTCGCGGCGCGCACGGCGGATACCGCTTCGCGATGCCGACGGAGGAGATCTCCGTCCTCGACATCGTGGAGATACTGGACGGTGAGATCCGTCCGGCCCGTTGCTCGGCCGGCGGGGTCTGCTACATCGCCGACGCCCCCCTGTGCGCCACTAGCAAGGTCTGGGACGAGGCCCGCGAAGCCCTGGAAGGGGTGTTCGGGCGCTACAGCATAGCGTCCCTGGCCGCCGTCGAACGCGAGGAGCGCGCCACCCACGAGCCAACCACCGCGGGCCGCTAACGACCCCCAGGCCGGCCCTTGATAGGCTCCGAGCCCACCTGCGTGGCCGCACGGGCCTGACCGAGTCGACGGTCGAGGTTGGCCACGTAACTTACCGGCTCACGCACCCCGTTTCGCCTGACGACCTGATCGACGAGGAAGACTTCGACCGCGACGAGCGGCTCCCCTACTGGGCGGAACTGTGGCCCAGCGCCCTCGCCCTATCGCGCCACCTCTCGACGCGCGAACTCACCGGTACCCGCGCCATCGAGCTCGGGTGTGGCGTCGGGTTGCCCACCATCGTAGCCCTCGCCCGCGGTGCCACGGTACTGGCCACGGACCACTACGAAGCTGCCCTGGATTTCACCGCCCACAACGCCAGCACCAACCTGGGCCGCGAACCCCATACGGCCCTCCTCGACTGGCGTACGCCGGATATAGAGGACCTGGGAACCTTCGACCTTATCCTCGCCGCCGACGTGCTCTACGAGCACAAGAACGCCGTCGCTCTCGCCGACCTGGTGCCCAGGCTGCTCGCCCCCAACGGGGAGGCCCTCTTCGCCGACCCCCGACGCGATGGAGCGCCCGGTTTTCTAGCGGCCATGCAAGAAGGTGGCTTCGGGGACGCCGTCGAAGAGGTTACGGTCGAGCAGCGCAGTAGAAAGGTGAACGTACTTCTCCATCACCTGCGGCGGTAGACCGTTTCCTGGGCGCAGACTGCATACCGGCACGAGCACAGGAAGGTGGCTCCACGCTTATACCGGCGTGACGGTTTTGCCCGCAGGGGAGTCTTGATCCGGGGACTCGCGGCCGGCCTTCACGGTAGAGCAGCTGGCGTTTCGGGGGCAGGATAGCGGGATGGCTGCTGGTATACTCACCACCTGTGCTTCTGGACTCGTTAAACCCGACTCAGCTTGACGCCGTACAGCATACGGAAGGCCCCCTCCTCATCCTTGCCGGGGCTGGCAGCGGGAAGACGCGCGTGCTCACTCATCGCGTCGCCCACCTCATAGACCAGGGTCTGGCCGCCCCCGAGGAGGTGCTGGCTATAACCTTCACCAACAAGGCCGCCAGGGAGATGAAGGAGAGGGTGGCGCTGCTCGTCGGCCCCGACTCCAGGAGGATGTGGGTCTCCACATTCCACGCCTTTTGCGCCCGCATCCTGCGCGTCCACGCCGAGAAGCTAGGCTACAAGAGGGAGTTCACCATCTACGACGGCGCCGATCAGGTCCGCCTCGTCAAACGGTGCATCGTGGAGCTCGGCAAGGACCCCAAGCGCTTCAACCCCCGCTCGTTTCAGGCCCAGATCAGCTCGGCCAAGAACGTGCTCATGGCACCCGACGACTTCTTGCGCAACACGGAAGGTTATATAGCCGAGAACGTGGCCGAGGTCTACGACCTCTACCAGAAGCGCCTCTACGAGAACAACGCCATGGACTTCGACGACCTCATCATGCAGACCGTCGCCCTACTCGAGCTCTTC
>DASUPX010000447.1:0-13983 GCA_036280905.1 Rubrobacter sp.
GTTGAACTCGATGTACTTGCCGTCGAGGCGGATGCGATCGCCGACCCGATCAGCGGGGATGCTCCTATCCTGGTCTCCCCTGTAGGACGTTCCTCCCGTGCTTACCGTGAACGCCGCGCACGTACCACCCTTGGCTGCCTCGGCCGGGGAGGTAAGGTAGCCAAGCATGGTCGAACCGACCAGCAGCAACATCGCCAGCACGACACCCAACCACAGGTAGGGCCGCAGACTTCTGATCGTTACGAGCAAAACGTTTCTCCTTCCCGGCGCCTTCGAGGGTCCTCCCTCATGGGCCGAAGACTCCCCCGTCGACCACTCTATACGCAGGGTCGGGGTCTTCTGGATGACGTTCCCGGCGAGACATACCCTCGGGTAGTGCCTGCTACGAGCCTTCCCCGCGACTCTCTCTCCCACGCACGAAGTCGTCGATCATGGCGCGGGCTATGCTCGTCCGGGGTGGTAGTTTCGGCAGGTCGTCGGCCGTGTACCAGCCGGCGTCTTCGATCTCGGCTGGGTCGGGTGACAACTCGCCGCCCGAGTAGTCGGCGGTAAAGCCGATCATGAGCGAGTTCGGGAACGGCCAGGGCTGGCTCCCGAAATATGTCACGTTCCGGACCTCTATCCCGACCTCCTCACCGATCTCGCGGGCCACGGCCTCCTCTATTGACTCTCCAGGCTCGACGAAGCCGGCGAGCACGCTATAGAGCCCCTCCGGGAAGCCGGGAGAATGGGCCAGCAGGATACTGTCCCCCCTCCGCACGAGAACGATGGCCGCGGGGCTGAGGCGCGGGTAGTGCATCATGCCGCACCGCGTGCACCGCATCGCGACCTCCCCTGAGACAGGCTCCGTCTCTCCTCCACAGCGCCCGCAAAAGCGGTGCGTAACGTGCCAGCCGACCATCTGCTTGGCCCGCCCGGCCATCCGGAAGAAGTCCTCGTCGACCCCGAAGAAGAAGCTTCGCATGTCTCTGAAGACCATGCCCTCCGGCGCTTCGGAGCCCGTCTCGATGGCCCAGCAGGCGTGACCGTCGAGGTTCCCTATCTCCCGTCTGAACGTGACGTCGAGGTCGAGCTCTTCGGGGCTTTTCGCGAGCGGCACCCTGACGGGGCCATCCTCGAAGACGAGCAACTCGTCGTTCCTGAAGGCGAAAAGAAAAACCCTGTCAGGCAACAGGGGTGTCCAGGAGCGAGGCCAGGTATTCGGCGGGATGAAGCGCCCTGCGTTCTGTCCCGTCCAGGATCTGCTCTCGGCAACTCGTCCCCGGCGCGACCACGACCCGCTCACCAGCCCCACGCACAGCTGGGAACAGCCTTCGCTCTCCCATGGCCATGGAGACCTCGTAGTGGTCCTTCTCGTACCCGAAGAGCCCGGCCATGCCGCAACACCCCGAGTCGACGGTCTCCACGTCGGCCGCGAGGCCGAGCAACCGCTCCGTCGGCCCGGTCCCCACGAGCGCCTTCTGGTGGCAGTGTCCGTGCAATAGAACGGGGTCACCCTCGCGAAAGCGTAGCTCCGCGTCCAGCCCAAGCAGCGCCTCTTCGAAGAGGCGCGTTGCCTCGGCCAGCTTCTCGACGCGTTCGTCTTCGGGGAGGAGCTTGCGGTAGTCGTCGCGCATGGTCAGGATGCAACTGGGCTCCAGGCCGACCAGGGGGACGCCCCTTTCGACCAGTGGCATCAGCAGGTCCAGGTTGCGCTTTGCGTTCCTCCTTGCCTCGTCCACGAGCCCTTCGGAGAGCATGGGCCTGCCGCAGCAGACCACCTGCGGCAGATGCACCCTGGCACCAGCGGCTGCTAGAAGCCTCACCGCTCCCTCCCCGACCTCGGGCCGCTGGTACTCGTTCCAGGTGTCGTTGAAGAGGGCCACCTCAGCCGGTCCGGTACCCTGCGGCAGGTCCGGGAAGCGCCTCGAGAAGGTCCTGTTCGTCACGCGCGGCAGCGAGCGGCGGGGGTCTATGCCGGCGAGGCCTGCGACCCTGCGGGCGGGGAGGGAGCCAGCGACGGCGTTGTAGAGGGAAGGCATCAGGGCCGCGAGCGCGAGCTGGCGGCGGATGTGCCCGGCCGCTTTCTGGCGCGGGCTGAAGCCGTGTCTTCGGCCCGTCTGGTAGAGGACCTCCGTCTTCATGGAGGCCACGTCCACGGCCGAGGGGCATTCCGTCTTGCACGCCTTGCAGCCCACACAGAGGTCCATCACCTCCTTCATTCGTTCCCCGGTCAACTCCTCCGGCGGGAGGGTACCTTCGATCACGGAGCGGAGCATGTTCGCCCGCGCCCTCGTGGTGTCCTGCTCGTCGAGGGTGACCATGTAGGACGGGCACATCGTGCCGCCGGTCCTCTTGCGGCAGAGCCCGCTCCCGTTGCACAGTTCGACGGCCTTCGCGAAGCCCCCCTGGCCCTCGAAGGAGAGGTTCGTCTTCAGGGGCAGGCGTCTCCTGCCGGGGCCGATGCGTAGTTGCCGGTCCATCCGTGGGGGGTCCACGATGACGCCGGGGTTCATCATCCCCCCGGGGTCGAAGAGGCGTTTGACCTCACCGAAGGCGCGCAGGATCTCCGGCCCGTACATCCCCTCCAGGAACTCCGAGCGCGAGAGGCCATCGCCGTGCTCGCCCGAGATGGAACCGCCGCAGTCAACGACGAGGTCGGCGACCTCCTCGGCGATGCGGCGCATGCGCGAGACACCTTCCGGGTCGGAGGTATCCAGGGCGGGCCGCACGTGAAGGCATCCCACGCTGGCGTGCCCGTAGAAGCAGGCCCAGGTACCGTTGTCTTCCACGATCTCCCCGAACCGGGCTACGAACTCTTCCAACCGGTCGGCTGGCACCGCCGCGTCCTCCACGAAGGCGACGGGCTTAGCCTCGTCCGTGGTGCCGAGCAGCAGCGGGAGCGTCGACTTGCGGAGCTTGACCGTCTGGTCCATCTCCGTTTTCGTGCGTAGCGGCGTGGCGGCACTAGCCCCCACCTCGCCGGCCAACTCATCGAGGTCCGCGAAACGCTCGTCGATCTCCCTCTCCGTCCCGCTCCACTCCACGATGAGGATCGCCTTCGGTTCTCCCCGCACGAAGCGGGTCGAGTCCCTGTAGGCGGGGTTGGCCCTCGCCCGGTCGATGGCCACGTCGTCCAGAAGCTCTATCGCCGACGGGTCCGTCTCCAGGAACTGTCCCGTGGCGCGCGCGGCCCCGACGAGGGAATCGAACTCGAAGGAGGCAAGGGCACGGGTCTCGGGGAGCGGGTGGAGCCGGAACTCCGCGCGGGTGACGACGGCCAGCGTTCCCTCCGAACCGCAGATCAGGCGCGTAAGGTCAAGCGTGTCGGGGTCGACGAGGGCGTCCAGGCCGTAGCCCGAGACGCGACGGATCATGCGCGGGAACCGGCGTCGGATCTCCTCCCCGTACCGCTCCCCGATCTCCATCACGCCCCTGAGCAGCCTCGCCGTAGCGTCCGCGTGACGGGCCCGCTTCCTGGCCGCATCCCGGTCAAGCGGTTCCAGGTCGACCGTCTCCCCGGAGGCCAGCACGCAACGAAGGCCGACGACCTGGTCCGAGGTCATCCCGTAGACGAGGCTGCGCATCCCGGCGGAGTTGTTCCCGACCATTCCGCCGAGCGTGGCCACGTCGGAGGTGGAGGTGTCGGCCCCGAAAACGAGCCCGCGCGGCGCGACCATGGCGTTCAGCTCGCCCTGCACGAGACCCGGCTCGACCACGCAACGCCGTCCCTGAAAGTCTATTTCAAGCGCCCGGCGCATCTCGGAGACGTCGAGGGCGAGGCCCGGCGCGGTCGCCTGACCGGCGAGGCTCGTGCCCGTGCCGCGGGGCGTGATGGAGAGGCCCAGCCCGCGGGCCGCGGAGAGGGCTAGCTTGACGTCCTCTTCGGAGCGGGCGACCACGACGCCCACGGGCTTGCGCAGGTAGATGGAGGCGTCGGTGGAGAACAGGGCACGCGAGGCCTCGTCGGTGCGCAGGTAACCTTCTAGTCGACCGTCGAGGGACGCATGGAGTTGTTTTGCAGAACGTTCGATGATAACCGTCTCTCGGTCGACCCTACAACCAGGGAGAGTTTACCGCCACTCGGGGGTCGCCGCCGTCTTTGGCGGCGCGATCCCGTTCCCCGGCCAGGGCTACCCGTGTTGTTCCTCGTTTGTTCGCACGCCGACCATGTTGTCATGCCGGGAGGGTACCCAAGGAGGAACGGGGCACTTCGGGGACCAGCGACGCATCTATCATGCGCAAGCCACGCGAGTTCCTGTGCAGGAGAGCGATGGTCGCCTGGTAAAGATACCAAGAGTACAGCGGTTGCCTGACCCCGTGTCCGGCAACCGCTGTCGGGATGTCTCCTAGATGAAGCCGTTCTCGCTGAGCCACTCTTCGGCAACCTGGTCCTCGAGCTGACCCTGCACGTCGACCTTGGCGTTCAGCTTCTGCAGCTCACTGGTGGTGAGCTTCTTGGAGATAGGCGCGAAAAGCTTCTCGACTTGCGGGTTCTCTTCGATCAACTGCTCGCGCACGTTGAGAGAAGGATTGTATATAGGGAAGAACCCCTCGTCGTCCTCGACCAGTTCGAGGTCCAGGTTGGCGATGCGCCCGTCGGTCTGGAACACCTCGCCGAAGTTGCAGCGGTTGCCCCTGTCGGTCTCCTGGTAGATCTGGCCCTCGTCGATCTTGACGACGTTATCGCTCGGGAACTGGAAGTCGTAGGCTTTCTCCATCCCCGGCAGGCCGTCATCGCGGGTAGAGAACTCGGTCCCCACGCACACGGTGGCGTCTTCGGGGTTCTCTTCAACTAGTTGCTTGAAGTCCGAGAGCTTCTTGACGCCGAGGTCGTTGTAGGCCTCGCTGCGCACAGCCATCGCATAGGTGTTGTTGGCCGGGGCCGGGGAGAGCCACTGTATGCCGTTCTCCTTGAGATCCTCTTTGGCCACAGCCTCGTACTGCTTCTTGCTGTTCGGTATGGGCTTGGTGTGCTGCAGGTAGGTGATCCAGCCGGTCCCCGTGTACTCCCAGTACATATCGATCTCGCCGGACTCCAGCGCCTTGCGGGCGGCGACCGATCCGGCAAGGCCAGTCTGGTCTTCCACCGTCGCCCCGGCGGCCTCCAGGGCCTGGACGGTGATCTGGCCGAGGATCAACTGCTCGGTGAACTCCTTGGAGCCGACGGTGACCTCCAGATCGGAGAGGTCGATGTCCCCCGTTGCTCCCCCTCCTCCACCGCCTCCGCAACCGGCGGCGATCAGGGCCAGAACCGTGACGATTCCTAGCAGTCGCATCAGCTTTGCACGTTTCTTTTGCATGGCCGTCCTCCTTATGGGATCGGTCGAGGGTTTCACAACGGTAGTGGTCTACAAGCCTTTCGGGCGCAGGACGTCCTCGGCTATGCCCGCGAGCCAGTCGATGGACAGGGCCAGGATGGCGGTCAGCCCGCTGCCGACCACCAGCACCGTGTCTTCCCGGCCCAGGCGGAGGGCGTTGTTGATCAGCTCCCCGAGGGTTCCGGCGCCCGTGAACGTCGTCAGCGTGGCCGTGCCGACGTTGATGATCAGGGCGGTCCTGATGCCGGCGAGGATGATGGGCACGGCGAGCGGCAGCTCGATGCGGAACAGCACCGCCGTCTTGGTCATCCCCATGCCACGGGCGGCCTCGATGGTCGAGTGGTCTACCTGCTGCAGCCCCACCATGGTGTTCCGCAGGATGGCCAGGAACGAGTACGCTACCAGGGCGACGACGGCGGGCCAGAACCCACCGGTCCAGACGATGGCAAGGAGCGCGAGCAGCCCGATGGAAGGGATCGCCTGGCCTATGTTGGCCACGCCGATTATCGGCGTCGACACCCGTCGGGCGAACGGCCGGGTGAGCAGTATGCCCACGCCGACGGCCAGCACCACCACGATCACGGTGGAGACGAGGGCGAGCTGGATGTGCTCGACCAGCCGGGCGGTGATAACCTCCGCGTTGATCTGGCGTCGCTCGATGCTGTCGAGGTCTTTGCTGCCGATGTACAGGTACATGGCCAGGCACAGGAACGCGAGGAGGATGGGCATCCCGAGGTAGCGCAAAAGACGTCTGGTGCCCCCGGACATTCCTGTCGAGGACTTGTACGCCGTCATCTCCTACGCCTCCTCATGGATCTGCTGCTCCCGGGGACGCATGGCGTTGATCGCCGCCAGCACGGCATCGAAGTCCACGACGCCCCTGTAAGTACCGTCGTCGCCAACCAGGATCGCCGAGCCCTTGTAGGACGTGATCATAGTGTCCAGGGTGTTGTACAGGCTCGAATCGGCGCCCACGATCGCCACCGCCGGTTGGCCGGCCTCTTCGATCGGGGTGTTACGTTCGAGGTGCTCCGCGCTGACCCAGCGCTTGGGCCGATCCCGGTCGTCGGTCAGCAACACGAAGTCCCTGCTGGAGGCCCTTACCTTCTCCCTTATCTTCTCGCGGCTGTCGGAGAGCCTCGCGACCGGCCAGTCGGCCGTCTCGATCTCGCCGACCGTGCTGAGCCGCAGGCGCTTGATGGACGCCCCGGCCCCGATAAAGTCCTCGACGAAATCGTCGGCGGGATCGGTCAGGATCTTTTCGGGGGTATCGTACTGGGCGATCTTCGACTGCTGTTTGAGGATCGCTATGCGATCGCCCATCTTTATGGCCTCGTCTATGTCGTGGGTGACGAAGATGATGGTCTTCTTGATCTCCTGCTGCAGGCGAAGAAACTCGTCCTGTAGCCTGTCGCGCGTGATGGGGTCTATGGCCCCGAAAGGCTCGTCCATCAGCAGCACCGGCGGGTCGGCAGCCATCGCGCGGGCCACCCCGATGCGCTGGCGCTGCCCCCCCGACAGCTCCTTCGGGTAACGGTCACGGTAGGAGCGGTCAATGCCCACCATCTCTAGCAGCTGGTCCGTCCGGCCCGAGATGCGGTCTTTCTCCCAACCGAGCATCCGCGGCACCGTCGCGATGTTGTCCGCGATGGTCATGTGCGGGAAGAGACCGATCTGCTGGATCACGTAGCCTATCCGGCGCCGGAGATGGTCCGGGTTCACCCCTGTCACGTCCTCGCCCTCCAGAAAGATCCTGCCGCCGGAGGGTTCGATCAGGCGGTTTATCATCTTCATCGTCGTGGTCTTGCCACACCCGGACGGGCCGACAAAAACCACGATCTCTCCCTCGTAGATCTCCATGGAGAGATCGTCGACCGCCGGTTCGCTCTGGGCCGGGAAGACCTTGGAGAGGTCCTCCAGGTAGATCATGGTCTCTGCGGTCTGCGAATTCTGACGCTTGGGCGCTTCTTCAGTCACGGATTCCCCTCGAAGTCGTTAGCCTACCCAGCACGTTGAAGAAGGTGTCGAAGAGGAGCGCCAGCACGATGATGCCAAGCGTGCCGCCGAGCACGAGGTTGAGGGCGTTGGCACCGCCGATGCGGGCGAGCCCCGCGAAGATGTCGTCGCCCAGACCCGGACCGTTGACGACGGCGGCGATGGCCGCGATGCCCATGAGGAGCATCGTGGACACACGCACCCCGGCGATGATGACCGGCCAGGCCAGGGGGAGCTCGATGCGCAACAACCGCTCCCGGGCGCTCATCCCCATTCCCTGGGCGGACTCGGCGACGGCGGGGTCTACGGACTGCAGGCCGGTGACCGTGTTGCGCAAGATGGGCAAGAGCGCATACATCACCAGCGCGACGACCGAGGGCAAGTAGCCGAGGCCGAAGATCGGTATGAAGACCCCGAAAAGCGCGAGGGAAGGGATGGTCAGAAAGGTCGAGGTGATAGCCAGCACCACGTTCGCGACCCGCTCCCTACGGTACACCAGCACTCCCAGGCTCACCCCGATAACCACGGCGATGACCAACGATATGGCAACGACCAGCGCATGCCCTATGGCCAGCTCGAGCACATGGTCCCAACTGTAGGACATGTATTCGAAGAAGTTCATGCTACCCCCTCCCTTCCAAACTCTCTGCAGAGGTCAGAACGGGGGCAAGGTCGCACGTCAGGAAGTCCGGAAGGGTTCGCCGACTCCGCGCCCCAGAATCCCTGTTCTCGACCGCTTCGTACTCGCCACGAACCGTCAAAGTGGCAAGTTCCTTCCGCCGCTAGTACCACGAACACCGGACTCGAATGCTACCATCATAACTATATACATACTCCCCGCCACCTCCTTCGCGATGATCTCCCGAGCAGCAAGGGCTGCAACTTCGTCCCGATATTAACGGCTTTGGACACCCAAAACCAGTTTCCAGCCGCCACGCGCTGAGCGTGGGGGTGAGATCCGACGATATCACAATGCTCATCGCCGACGTTTGGTGACGGCCTCTCGGCCGGTCCGGCGGGGCCCTGGTCACCCGGCATGCACAGAATGCCTACCGGGCCTTAGCACGCACAAGTACGTGTGCAACGCTGGTTGCCAAGTGTGCGTTGGGGGCAACGTCGCATTGTTGCGGGATGAGCGTCGATGCTAGACTGCGCCTGGAAACGTACCGGCGTGATCTCCGCTCGTCATCCGGCGTGGCGGCAACCGAGTGGGAGTAGCGACTCCGTAGATAACAGCAGATGGAGGAAATCCTGCGCCGACACGAGGCCGGAGAACCCGTGCGCCCGATACTCAAGAAACCCGAGTAGGAGCAGGACCCCGGGGTGAGTGGGCGCCGGATCCGTGTGATGAGCTTCAACGTCAGGGGCTCGTTCCACGACCTGACCAGAAAGAACGCCTGGCGCAACCGGGCCCAGTTGAACGTCGCCACCATAAGGCGCCTCGCGCCTGATGTGATCGGGCTCCAGGAGTCCCAGCGCGGCAACCTGGCCACCTACCGCCGTCACCTGCCCGGCTACGCCCAGATCCGTGGCCCGAGATACGGCAACGCCTTCCCCTGCGACTCGAATACCATCCTCTACGACCCGGAACGGGTCATGCCGCTGGACGTCGGGGGATTCTGGCTCTCCGAGACCCCGGAGAGGCGCTCCAGGAGCTGGGGCACGAGGGTGGCCCGCTCCGCCACGTGGGCTCTTTTCGTCCCGAAGAACACGGGCCTCTCCATCCTCCACCTCAACACCCACCTCGACCACGTAAGCGCCCCGGCCCGCAGGGAAGGCAGCAAACTCCTCGTAGCCAGGGTATCCGAGCTAACCGACCGCGCGGGCGAAACCCCCGCGGCCATCGTGACGGGAGACTTCAACGCCAGGCCGGGCAGCGCAACCCACAAGATCCTCACGGACTCTGGTTTCGTGGACACCTTCCTCGCCGCAGGCAACGAAGAAGATCAGGGCGCCAACACGTTCCACAACTTTCAGGGCACAGGCTACTGCGACGAACACCCCGCGAAGGGGCCGAGGCGGATAGACTGGATCCTCCTCAAAGACCCCGAGACCAGGCTGACGACGGAGTCACACAGCATCATCCGCGACACCGAAGAAGAAGCGGGGCTCTACCCGAGCGATCACTACCCGATAGTTGTAGATTTTGGATTAGCTGTCACTTTTTAGCTGTCAGCTATCAGCCAGGAACTTTAGGTTGATGGCAGCCTTCGAGAAGACACGTTCCTCCGCCATCTGCCACACGGACTCATAAACGCCCCCCACGAAACGAAGAAAGGGAGCCCCGAAAACGGGGCTCCCTTTCTCAGGGTCGAACTCGAGGCTTAGGCCCTTACACCGGGCGCGTCTTCAGCCCGAAAGCTGACAGCTAGTAGCTGACGGCGCGGTTCGCGAAGCGAGCCGCTCTAAGCAGCGCCGCGCAGGACCATACCGAGCTCGCCGCTGCCGAGCATACGCTCGGCCTCGCGCTGGAGCTGGCGGACCCGCTCGCGGGAGATACCAAGCTCGTCGCTGAGCTGGGCGAGGGTCGAGGTATCGCGGTCTCCCAGGCCGTAGCGGCGGATGAGCACGTGCTTGTGACGCTCGGGCAGGCGCGCGACCGCTTCCTTGAGCGATCCCACCTCCATCTCGCCTATCACGGCGCCGGCGACCTCGGAGGCGCGCTCGTCCTCTATGAGCTCACCGAGCTCGGAGCCGTCGCCGTCGGAGGACAGGGTCTGGTTGAGGCTGGTGGCGTCAGGCATGGCACCCTTGACGTCGAGCACCTCGTCGACCGTCCACTCCAGGCGCCTGGCGACCTCTTCGTCGGTAGGCTCACGGTTGAGGCTCGCGGAGAGTTCGTTGTAGGCACGGGCCATCTTGCGGATCTTGTCGCCCATGTGTACGGGCACCCTGATGGTCCTGCCCTTGTCGGCGACGGCCCGCTGTACGGCCTGACGGATCCACCACGTCGCGTAGGTGGAGAACCTCCAGCCGCGGTCGGGGTCGAACTTCTCGACGGCCCGCATGAGGCCCACGTTGCCCTCCTGGATGAGGTCCTCGAAGGGCAGCCCCATGCCACGGTAACGCTTGGCCACGCTGACCACTAGCCTGAGGTTCTTCTCGACCAGCTTCTTGCGGGCCCTGTCATCTCCGGCCTTGGCCCTCTTGGAGAGGTCGATCTCCTCCCTGTGCGTTAGAAGGTTCCCCTTGTCGATGCGCGCAAAGTACCCGGGGATAAGATCCGGGGTCTCAGCAGGCCGCTCGGTTCGCCTGGTCCCTATGGTCGTCTCCATCGAACTCCTCCTTGCTCCTGTGTGATCCGACACCGCTCCAGAAGCCCGCTCCCCACCCACACCGGCGGACGCAACGGACCCAGAGGGGTACCGCTCAGACCTCACCCTTCTCTACTCAGGATTGCGTGGATGCGGGAATACAGGCAATTTTTCGGCTTTAGCCAAACTCGTATTTTACACACCGGAGACCGCTTGTCAAGAGCGAATCGCCAGCGCACGGCCTACATCCTGGCGGCGATGGACAGATTAGCAGAGAAGCGCGGGGCGTGGAAGGGGTAGCGTGGCACGAGCGTGATCTCTTTAACGGGGCTGCGTACCGTCTTCCCGTCCTTTTCGAACCTTCTGAGTATATAGTTAGGCGGTGGAACGAGGCGTGTAAGAGAGGAGCGGGTTGCGTTCTGGGTGTTTCGGCCTGGTGGTGAGCGTCGGCATGTTGTGTGCCGCGGCGGTGATCGGCGCGCTGAGCATGGCCCTTATCCTCTCGTTCGGTGTCTCGGCTCTCGGGCAACCGGACGGCCCGGAGAGGATCTTCAAGGTAATCGTCGCCGCGGCGGCCGGGGTCGCCTTCTTCCTGGTGGGGCGCGGCGTATGGCGGGACCTCAGGCGACGGCCCACGAAACCGGAGGACCGGTCCGGAGAAAGCGGGCGTTAGCAGGGCGGCATGTCGTTGGGCGGTTCGCGAACCGTCCCTACAGGTTTGGGACCTGAAACCTGTAGCCTATCCCTTCAGGAGACGATCTCCAGGGGTTCTTCTCCGAGGCGCTCTACGAGGGTGTTGCCGTAGGTGGTTCGCCAGCGCAGTGCGGTCGCGAGGTCTACCTTGCCTATGCTGGTGCTTCCGAAGGAAGACGAGACCCGCGTTCCGTCGGGACCGTAGACGTGGCCGTGGATGGCGAAGGCGGCTTCCGCGTAGTCGCCCGACTGGTTCGCGCTTGCCACGTAGATCCCGTTGTCCAGGGCGCGGGCGGCACACGAGAGATCGTACTGGAACCCCCACGGCTCGCGCCAGGCGGCGGGAACCAGGATCAGGTCCGCGCCACCGAGCGCTGGCTCCCTGACCATCTCGGGAAAACTGATGTCCCAGCAGATGGCGAGCGAGACGCGCAATCCCCCGGCGTCGACTATCCGGGACTCGGTGCCTGCCGTAAAGACGAAGTGCTCCGGGGTCGTGCCCACCAGGTTGCGCTTGCGGTAGGTGGAGACCACGCCCTCGGGGCCCACGAGGTTCGCGCTGCCGAAGATGCCGGCGGGGGATCCGGCGCCCCCTTCGGGGAAACCGTAGGCGATATAGATACCGACCTCCCTGGCGAGGGTGGTAAAGAACCTGGCGCTCTCGCCCCACTCGGCGTCCTCCGCGTAGAGGTGGGCGAACTCCAGGGCAGAGTAGGCGCAGGTAAAGAGCTCGGGCAGCACCACGTAGCGCAGCGCCGGCTCGATGGCGAGTGCAGCCCTGATCTCTCGCTCCGCCAGGAGGAGGTTGCCTTCCACATCTCCCGGCTCCGGATTCAGGTTCAGCGCCGCCACGGCGGAGACGCCAGGCAGGGCGCCATCGAGTCCCTCGCTACCGGGGAATATACCTTGAATGACCTCCGCCATAGTCGCCTCCTCTCTGCAGGTTCCCACGTCACCGTGCGCGGGACAGGTAGGCTAATTCTAGCCCCCCAGACACCCCGGCGATATCGGCCAGGTGGCGAATAATAAGCAGATCCGGAAGAAACGTGCTTGTCCCTCGGTAGCATCGACAACCGCGGTGAACGTGGGTAACATCTAACCTGATCAGGCCAGCGGATACAGGAGGATAACGAGGCGACATGTGCGGTATCGTCGGCGCGTACGGAGGCATGGACAAGGAGACCGCCTCGCGAATGCTGGCGCGCGTCTCCCACCGGGGACCCGACGACGAGGGGCAGATAGAGGTGGCCGGTAACGTGCTCGGGCACAGGCGTCTCTCCATCGTCGATGTGGAGGGCGGCGGTCAGCCGCTCGTCACGCCAGACGGCAACCTCTACCTCGTGGGAAACGGCGAGGTCTACAACCATGAAGAGATCAGGAAGACGCTACGTGACGGCGACCTGCGGACGCGCTCGGACAACGAGGTGGCCTTGCGCCTGGTCGCCGAACGTGGCCCCGATGCCCTCTCCGAGCTACTCGGCATGTTCGCGTTCCTGATCGCCAGGGAGGACGGCACCTTTCTGGCGGCCCGCGATCCGGTCGGCATAAAACCACTGTACTGGGCGCGCCAGAACGGCCACGTCCGCTTCGCCTCTGAGATGAGCGCCTTCGACGAGGAATGGCAGCCCCACGTTGCCTCCTTCCCCCCCGGCCATTACTGGACCCCAGAAGGCGGCCTCGTCGAGTTCGGAAAACCGGTCCCGCCCAGGGAGGATCTGGAATCCTTCCAGGGGCCGAGCGAGCCGGGCGCCCCCATACCGGAAGACATCCTGCGCCAGGTCCGCGAGCGACTCGTACAGACGGTCAACAGGCAGATGATGGGCGACGTGCCCGTCGGCGTCTTCCTCTCCGGTGGCCTCGACTCGAGCCTGGTCGCCGCCATCGCCGCCCGCTGGTACGGGGAGCGCGGAGAGCGGCTCAAGACCTTCGCCGTCGGCCTCGAGGATTCGCCCGACCTTCTCGCCGCCCGCGCCGTCGCCGAGTACCTGGATACAGAACACCACGAGAGCATATACACGGCGGAAGACGCACTACGGGTGCTGCCCACGGTGGTCCGCACCATCGAGAGCTTCGACCCCTCGCTGGTACGCAGCGCCGTACCGAATTACATACTCGCCGAGTTTACGGCCAGGCACGTCAAGGTCGTGCTAACCGGCGAAGGCGCAGACGAAATCTTCGCCGGCTACGAGTACCTGGAGGAATTCCGTACCGAGGAGGAGCTGCACACCGAGCTGGTCAGGACCATCGAGGGCCTTCACGACCTGAACCTTCAGCGGGCCGACCGCGTCACGATGGCGCACGGCCTCGAGGCACGGGTGCCGTTCCTGGAGCTCGACATGATCTCCCTCGGCCTCTCCCTGCCCGCCGGGTGGAAGCTCGCCGGCGAGGGCCAGGAAGAGAAACGACTCCTGCGCCAGGCCTTCGATGGCTGGCTGCCCGACGACTTCCTCTGGCGCAAGAAGGCGCAGTTCGGCGACGGCTCAGGCGCGGCCTCCGTCCTGAAAGAGCGAATGGAAGAGAGCGTCACAGTTGAAGAGTTCGAGAGGGAACGCGACCAGGTCGAGCCCCCCCTGCGCACCCGCGAGGAGGTCGCCTACTATCGCATCTTCGCCGAAGACCTCGGCGAGGTCCGCCCCAGGCGCACCATCGGACGCTTCGCGACAGCGTGAAATGAGGGAGATGATGTAAGCTACACCTCATGCGCTACCGAAGTCTGCTAAGGGGCGAGGAAGGCTTCTTGA
>DASUPX010000448.1:0-3275 GCA_036280905.1 Rubrobacter sp.
GCGTTCCTCTGCCGACATCTTCTTGGGTGCTTCGGCGGGCGCCTTGTCGGCCGGCTGTTCGGTCTTCACCGACTTGCCTGACTCGCGGGCGGCGCGACGCTGGGCCTTGATCTTCTCCCGCTCCTCGGCCGACATCTTCTTTGGCTTCTCAGCTTCGTCGGCTTTCTCCTGCCCTTCCTCCTTCGGCTCCTCGGGTGGTTTGGGGAGGCCGGTAATCTCGCTTACCCTCGCCAGTATCTCTTCCGGGTCGGGCCTCTGGCCGACCCAGGCCTGGGCCACTTCGTGGTCGGGGCCAACCAGGAAGACCGCCGAGCGGGCGTAATCCCCCTCCTTCTTGTCCCTCTCCAGCAACCCCCACTGGGTGCTCGCGACCCTTGCGTAATCGTAGAGAACGTAGGACTTCAACCCCGAAGCACGGGCGAAATTACGCGCCTGGTCGGGCTCGGCAACCCCGATGGCGACCACGGAGGCCGAGGCCAGATGGATCTCCTCTTCCTTCCCCGCAAGCGCCTTGAAATATTCGACGTCCTCCTCGTCCCCGGGTCTGTAGAACGCCACGACCACAGGTCCCCTGACCGTCCTCATGCTCAACCTGAGCTGCCCCCCCTGGGCACTTGGCAAAGTGAACTCGGGGGCCTCGTCCCCCACTCCAGGCACCGGCCCAACCTTGACTCGTGAAAACATTCAACCCTCCTTGCGAGTAGTATTCGTGCGTACGCACGAATACTACAGCACGCTTCGGCTCTGGGCCGCGGACCGTGCCGCCTGGGCCGGTAGGTTCATGCTGTGTTACCTTCCGCTTTGCGGGCATGGAGACTCTACAGGGGACGGAGGAGGACGAGCTATGAAGTTGATCATGACGCACGGGTACATGCTCTCGGGGACGGGAAGCAACGTCTACGTCCAGAGCCTTTGCCGGGCCCTGGTCGGTGAGGGTCACGAGCTGCACGTGATCTGCCAGGAGCCCGACCCGCTCTCATTCGATTTCGTGAACGCGCACGCCACGGTGGACGCCGATGGAGTCCACGAGCAGGGTGAGAGAGAGACCTCCTTTCCCGGCCGCTGCACCGTCTACGTGCCGGACATAGGGGACCTCCTTCCCGTCTACGTATACGACGAATACGAGGGGTGGCGCGTCAAGACCTTCCTGGACCTGACCCAGGCGGAGCTGGACAATTACCTGGATCGCAACGTCGGGGCCGTACAGAGCGTACTCGGGGCATCTGAGGCGGAGGGGGTCATCGTCAACCACTCCGTACCAGGTCCCTTGATAGCAAGGCGGGCCCTGCAGGGCAGCGGCGTGAATTACGTGAGCATCGTCCACGGAAGCTGCCTGCAGTACCTCTCCCGCCGGAGCGAGAAGTACATGGGCCTGACCAGGGAGGGGCTGGAGGGCGCGGCGGAGATACTGGCGCTCTCCTCACACAGCGTCGGCACGGTGGTCGAGGACTTCCCCGACCTCGCCGACAGGATCGAAGCGCTCCCCGGCGGCGTCGATACGGGTCTGTTCAGCCCCGATGCCTTCGACCTCGGGGGCGTAGAGAAGCTGAACGGCGGCCCCGGGCGTGGCCCCGACCAGCGGTCCGCTGTAGAGGAGGCCCTCGGGCGCTCGGGAAATGCGACGGAGTTGGCCGAAGCGTTGCGTGACGTGGCCGCCTCCTATGACGCCCGCGCGCACGACAGCGACGCCGGAGAGCGGATCAGGAGGTTTCTCGACCGCGAGGGACCCGTGGTGGTCTACGTCGGGAAGCTCATCCACTCCAAGGGAGTCCACAGCCTGCTCTCGGCCCTTGCCAGGGTACGCAAGCAGACGGGGGCGCGGCTGCTGGTGGTCGGGTTCGGCACCTTCAGGGAGGGCCTGGAGGCGTTGACGCTTGCTTTGAGCGAGGGCGATGAGTCCACGGTGGAGCGCTTGGCCGAGATGGGCAAGCTCCTCGAAGGCGGGACTGCAGGCCCCCTGGAGCACTTCGAGCTCTCCGACGAGTTGCTGGCCGACGCCGCCGGCATGGCGGAAGACGTCCTGTTCACGGGCGCCATCTACCACGGCGATCTCCCGAAGCTCTTGCCGGCGGCCGACGTGGCGAGCGTGCCTTCCATCTTTCCAGAGGCGTTCGGCCTCGTGGCCGCCGAGTTTGCGGCGAGCGGGGTCGTTCCCTTCGTCGCGAACCATTCCGGCCTGGAAGAGGCTGGCGGGCTAGTCGGGAAGGATCTGCCCTTCGACCTGCGCGTCGGGATGGACGGCTTCGAGGAGAACCTGGCCGGGGCGCTGACCGACTACCTACAGCTACCGGATGAAGAGCGGCAGCGCTGCGAGGAGATCGTGCGCCGGAACAGCGTCGAGGACCTGAGCTGGGGAACCCTGGCCGAGAAGCTCGTAGGGCTCGTGGCCGGGAGATAGCCTAGAGCTGGAAGACAAGGATGTAGAAGGTCGAGATCACCAGGGCGACCAGCGTCAGGGGGAAGCCCCAGAGCAGGAAGCGCAAGAAGTTGAACGAGGTCAGTCCTTCCCGTGCCACCAGGCCGGCGACCACCAGGTTGGCAGAGGCCCCGATCAAGGTGAAGTTGCCGCCGAGGCAGGCGCCAAGGGAGAGTGACCACCACAGCGGCTCGACCTCCGAGGGTGCGTAGCCTCTGGCCTCGGCGATCTGTTGTATGACCGGGATCATGGTCGCCGTGAAGGGGATGTTGTCCACTATTCCCGAGGCAAAACCGCTCCCCCACAGCACCATAATGGCCGTGCCCGCCTCGGATTCAGAGGCCGAAGCCAGAGCGTGCGCCACCGTGTCTATAAACCCCGTCGTCTCCAGGGCGCCAACCATAACGAAGAGGCCGACGAAGAAGAGTATGGTTGGCCATTCCACCTCGTGCAGCACCTTCTCCACCTCGGGGCCGCAGACGAGCATGGCGACGGCGGCCCCGGCGAGCGCCACTATGGCGGGGTTGAAGCCGGTAATCTCCTGCAAAAAGAAGCCGACCACGGTCGCGCCCGCTACCGCGCCCGCGCGCACGAGCAGAGTACGGTCCTCTATCTCCTCGCCCGCCTCCAGGGCCATGATCTCCTCGCGATCCTCTTCGGTCGTGCTCAGTTTTCTCGCGTGGACAACCCAGACAATCCCGAACGTCACGAGCAGGATAACCAGGATTGGCGGTGCGAGGTTGACCACGAAATCCATGAAGGTAAGCCCATCGACGACGGTCCCGATGATGATGTTGGGCGGGTCTCCGACGAGCGTCGCCGTCCCACCTATGTTCGACGCGAGCACCTCGACGATCAG
>DASUPX010000449.1:0-11348 GCA_036280905.1 Rubrobacter sp.
CAGAATCGTAAGAATCGCCCACATCTCGGATACGCACCTGGGATACACCAGGTACGCGAAGCTCGATCCCGAGACTAGCCGCAACCAGCGCGAGGTGGACGTGCAGGAGGCTTACGGACGGGCCGTCGACGCTATCCTGGAGCGGGATGTGGACCTGGTCATCCACTCCGGCGACGTGTTCGAGTCGGTGAGGCCGGCCACGCACGTGATCATCGGTTTTCTGAAGCAGACGGCAAGGATCACGCTCCAGGCCAACATCCCTTACCTGGTCGCAGCCGGCAACCACGAGACGCCGCGATTGCGCTCCACCACCGCGGCCCTGGAGTACGCGAACCTGGTAAACGTCTTCTCGGCCCACGGCTTCGATATCGACTACGATCTCCAGGACGTGGACGGCACGACCGTCGGCGTGACGCTGGTGCCACACGGGGCGGTCTTCGGTCAGGGCGCGGTCACACCGGATCGCGACGCGGATATCAACATCCTCGTGACGCACGGGATGGTGCCAGGCCTCGAAGCGCGCCAGCACGAGATGGGCGAGGCGAACTTGCAGCCCGGCATGCTCCAGAGCGCCTTCGACTACATCGCGCTCGGCCACTACCACGAGTTCCACGAACACAAGCCGAACGCCTACTACGCCGGCGCGACGGAGCGGTTCGGGTTCGGGGAGGTCGAATCTACGCCCGGTTTCGCCATCGTGGAGTTCGACGGCAACGGGCTCGCTGGCGTGGAGCACGTGGAGATACCGGCCCGCCCGATGCTTGATCTGGAGAAGATCAGTGCCCGCGAGATGGACGCGGCAGAGTTGACGGAGGAGGTGCGCAAACACACCTCGGAGGCCGACCTGGACGGCGCCGTCGTGCGCCAGAGGGTCTACGACGTGCGCCACGGCGTCGCCAGCGGCATGGACCGCGAGCTCTTGCGCGACCTCGGGCGCCGCTGCCTCAACTTCTCGCTGGAGGTCCATGCCGAGGAGCGGCCGGAGGACGTGGAGAGGAACGGTACCCAGACGGCCGTCTTCGGACCCCTGGGCGAGGAGTTCGCGGCCTTCGTCAGGGAGCGCCGGGAGCGGGGCGAGCTGGAGGACGCTTTCGCAGAGGAGTTCCTGGAGAAGGGTAGGGCTTACCTCACGCGGGCGGCTAGCGAGGAGCCGGGTGCTCCGGAGGGCAGCGCCGCGTGATCCTGGAGCGCCTCTTTATCGAGAACTACAAGCAACTGCGGGACCCCCTGGAGCTATACCCGCCCGAGGGGGCCATAGGCATCGTGGGCGCGAACGGGGCGGGCAAGTCAACCCTCTTCGAGAGCATCCTGTGGGCTTTCTTCGGCTCTCGCGGCGGCGGGCCGCGTTTCGCCAACGAGTCTATCCCCTGGAGCGGCGGCTCTACCAAAGAACCGACCACCGTCGAGGTGACGCTGGCGACGGACGGCGGGTCATTCACCGTCCGGCGGCGTCTGAAGAGCGGCTCGACGACTGCCGAGGCGCTCGATGGCGAGGGCAGGGTGCTCGTCAACGGGACGGCTGACGTGACGCGCTGGGCGGAGGAGAACCTTCTCGGCATGGACAGGACGGCCTTCGAGGCAACCTTCTACGCCAGGCAGAAAGAGCTCAGGTTCTTCGCCCACGATGAGGGCATAAGCAGGGTGCGCAAGATCTCTCGTCTCCTCGGCATAAGCAGCGTGGAGACGGCCCAGTCCTTCCTGCGCGAGGACCGGAACAACCTCCGCTCCGAGGCAAGGGTCCTGGAGGGACGCCTCGCCGAGGCAGACCTCGACTCGCTCCAGACCGAGCTGGAGAGTGCCAGCAAGGAGTGCCAGCGCCTCGAGACCGATCTCGAGCGGGTTGGTGAAGAGCACGCAACCGCCGAAGAAGAGCTGAGGGCGGCCCGTGAGGTCCGCACGAAGCTCGAGACCGCCTACCGCGAGCACTCGCGCCTCACCTCCGACCTGCGCGGGGCCGAAGCTGACCTGAGGCGGGCGCAGGACCGTCGCGTCGAGGCCGAGAAACTTCTTGCCGAGCTCGCGGCCGCCGAAGAAGAGTTGAACCGCCTCAAGCCCCAGACGGACAGGCTCCCCGAGGTCGCGGCCGGGCTGGAGAAACTGGACGAGGAGAGGCAGCTCGCCGAGCGGCGCGACCGGGAACGCAGGGAGCACATGCAGGCGCAGCGGCGCGTCTCGGATATAGAGGGCGAGGTCTACGACGTGCTAGAGGCGCTTGACGGGGACGACGGTGAGGTCCTTCCCGGATACCATGCCCTCTTCGACCTGGAAGGTGCCGGGTTGCTAACAGAGACCCTCGATGTGCTTGGTGGGACCGCCCGGGAGCTGGAGAAGGCGGAAGCCGGTCACGAAGAGCTACGAAAGCTGGCGGAGGACCACGCCTCGTACGGGCTTGCCTCCCGGCAGGTGCGAGAGGCAGAAGAGGGGCACGAGGCGGCGCGGCTGGAGGCGGCCGAGCTGGCCGAAGAGGTGGAAGACCTCACCGCCGGGGTGGATCTGGAGGGGGCGGAGCGCGAGCTGCGGGAGGAAGAGGACAAGCTGCGGGAGCTCGCGGCCCTCCACAGGGGCAGGGCCAACGCCGACGAGCGCGAGGCCGGCAACGTGGACAAGGCCAGGGACGCCATCGAGAGCGGCGCCGAGGAGCATTGCCCCACCTGCCACAGGGAGTTCGAGAGCGGGGAGCAGGAGGAGATCTCCGACACCCTGAGACGGCAGGCTGCCGCCATCCGTCGCCGGGCCACCCGCGAGACGGAGGAGGCAGAGAAGCTCTCCGCCTCTGCGGACGAGACCGCCAGGAAGTTGCAGCGGGCCGTAACCAGGCTGAACCGCTGGCGCGAACTCCGGGAGAAGAAGGTGCGCGCCGAGGACCGCGTCGAAGTACGCCTCGAAGCGCTAGAGAAGGCCAGGTCCGGGCTGGAGGAGATCGAAGCCCGCATCGCCGGAACCGAAGCGCCGACCGAAGAGGACCTGGAGGCGGTCCGCGCCCGACGCGACCGGCTGAGGGAGCTGCGCGACGCCCGTCCGCAGATAAAGAGCCTCGCCGACGAGCACGCGAAGCTGGCGACGCGCCTCACGGCGCTCACCGAGAGCCTTGAGAAGCTGGCAGACATCTCCTACGACGCCGGGGCGCACAGGGAGGAGCGGGAAGAGAAGGACCGCCTGGAGCGGGCGCTCGGTAGGGTCGAGGAGCTGGAGCGGCGCCTCGCGACGCGCCCCGAGGTCGAGCAGGCGCTGGAGGGCACTCTGGAACAGGGAAGGCAGGCAGAAGCCACGGCCGGGCAGTTGCGGCAGGAGATCTCCGCCCTCGCCTTCGACGAGACCGCCTACGAGACCTCCGTGGAGCGCGTGACGGCCGCGGAGGAGAAGCTCTCCGGCTTGCGCGACGCGCGGGAGGGGCTCGGTGGCCAGTGGAAGGACGCGGACCACCGCATCGACCTCGCGAGGACGGAGCTCAGGCGTCTCGACGAGGACAGAAAGCTCGCCAACCAGAAGACGGCCGCGGCCTCGCGCATGGACGAGATGGACGGGCTCTTCACCCAGTTCTTCCGCAGCCTCACGGCCCGGGCGCGTCCCATGCTCGAGGTAGAGGCCTCCAACCTGGTGCGGGAGCTAACCGACGGCCGCTACGAGCGGATGGAGTTCGACGACAACTTCCGTGTCAGGCTGCTCGACCGCTTCGACGACTCCTACGCCATCGAGCGTTTCTCCGGCGGCGAGGCGGACGTGGCGAGCCTCTCCGCCAGGGTGGCGCTCTCCAGGATAGTCGCCTCCCGGGGCGGAAATACCCTCGGCTTCCTCGTGCTCGACGAGGTCTTCGGGAGCCTCGACGCCGGGCGGCGCAACAACGTGCTGCACGCGCTGGAGCGCCTCAAGCGGTCGTTCGGTCAGATCTTCATCATCTCGCACGTCGCGGAGGTGCAGGAATCCGCCCTCGTCGATGAGGTCTGGATGCTAGAAGAGGACGAAAGCGGCAAGAGCACCGTCAGGCGCGCCGACACCTCGCTTCCGCCGGGGGAACAGATATCCGGGGCCCTGACCGGTTCGCCTGTTGCCCCTCAGCGGTGAGCAAGAACGCGGCTGACCGCTCTCAGAGTCCGGCCGCGTTCGCGATGAAGGTCCTGATCGGGCGCGCGTTTACCTCGGTGTAGACCCCCGGGTACTTCTTCGTCGCGCAACCATAGCCGAAGCTGGTGATCCCGATCTGGTAGCGTTTGCCGTCCTGTGCGGCGAACATGGGGCCGCCAGAGTCGCCGGCGCAGGTGTCCTTGCCCTCCTTGCCGGCGGCGACCATCAGCGTGCCGACGAAGGATGGGCCGTAGACGTCTCTAGCCCTCGAGTCCGAGACTATCGGCACGCGGGCTACGTGCATCCTGTCCGGGTAGTTGCTCGCGCCGCCGCTGCTCGGTGACTGCTTTATGGTGTCGCCCCAACCGGCCACCGTGGCCAGCCTTCCGGGCTTCTCGAGTCCGTCCCTGGCGGCGCCGGCGGGGCTGAGCCTCGGGATCCCCTGCACGGGAGCTTTCAGCGTAAGGACGGCGACGTCGTACCTGTAGTCTCTACCCCCGTTGAAACTGGGATGGACGACCTTCTTCGATACGCGCCGCGTCTCGCCCCCGTTGCCGCTGAGCACCGTCCTTCCCACAACGACGCGCATGGTCCACCTCGGAGTATCCTGCGCGCAGTGCGCTGCCGTCAGCACGCTGTCGCGGTCGATCAGCGAGGCGCCGCAGATATGTCGTGTGTACGCCGTCCCGCCGTACCTGACATCGCCGAGTGAGGCAACGAAAGGAAAGTCGCCGTTCGCCACCGGCTCACCGCCCACGACCTGGGGCTGGGGCCCGCCGCCGGCCGCGAAGACCGGCAGAGCCGCCGAGAGGCCCATCACCACCGCGAGGCCAACCACCAGCAGATAGCGTGCTTGCAACCCAACCATCTCTCTCACGTTCTTCCCTCCGCTCGCCGGCACCGATAGCAGAGTACGCCGCAGAGGTCCGTCCTGGCGACGTTTCAGGCGCTCGCGACCTGGCCCAGGAGGCCCAACACCAGCAGGATCACGGCTATAAGCACGACCCACCAGCGGAAGACCGCGCCCCAGAACGTCACCCTCGGACGCCGTATCAGGTAGTAGACGCCCCCGATCGCGAGCATGATGACGAACGGGAAGAGCAAGGTTCCAACGATCTGTCCCAGTGCTTCCGCCACCGTCTCGGCCATCCCCGATCTCCCGTCGGCCCTCTCCTCGCCACCAGGGCTCACCCGACACCGTACACCTCGTTGAAGGCGCGGTAGTACTCTTCCTGCATCTTACTCCACTGGTCCAGTAGCTGCGATGCCCTGTCGGCAGCCTCGTCGCGGGAGGCCTGACGTTCTTCCAGCCCCTCCGAGATGCGGGCGGAGATATCTCCAAGCGCCTCGTACTCGGGGCTTCCGTACTCGTATCTCTCTTGCTCCTCGGGGATCCGGAACACGGTGGCGTCGTTACACTGGTCCTGGTCGCAGATGGTGTCGTGGGCGCCGGCGAAGAGCACCGCGATGGCGTGGCAGGCCAGGGCGTAGATTATGGGCCCGGCGTACGAGGCTCTGCCGCCTGCAGCCGCGAAGAACGAAGCGGGGCGCAGCAGCACGTCTCTGGTGGTGGCGACGAAGGTAGCGGCTGGGCTTGCGGGGTCGAAACCCGATGGCGCGGGTTTCGTGGTCAGGCCCCGGCGCCTTGCGGTCCCAGGTTGCCGGCCAGGACCTCGGCCGTCTTCGCGTCGAGGTCGGTGACCCGCAGGGCGGAGCCGCCGGAACCGGAGGCGACCTCGGCGAGGAAGGTGGCGAGCCGCAGACGACGCTGGAAGGGGCTGCGCGCCACCTCACGCGACTGGAGCCTGCGCCGGGGTGCTATGGCGGTCTTGCGGCCCAAGCTTCGGTAGCGCACGACCAGCCGGTCCTCCTCGAACGCCCACCCCGAGTCCCTGAAGGAGAGCCATCCGTAGAGTGCCGAGGGTGGCACCAGGAGGAACGCGAGAAGGCCCAGGAACGACCCGAAGACCACGAGCCAGGCGACCGCGACGGCGATGGAGAGGAGCAAGTATCCGACCATGGCCCTGAAGATGTAGCGTCTGAGGGCCCGGCTGGGAAGTCTCTGCAGGGTGGGGTTCACGGCGAACTCGGGGGTCGCCTCGGCCAGGAACTCCCTTACCTCTTCGTGGGGCAGGAGGGGGAACAGCATGGTCGAGACGCCGGCGTCCTCACCGTAGCCGGCGCTCTCCACGCGAACGGCGGCGAGGCCGAAGGGCTGGCGGAGCACGCCCTCGGTAACGCGGATGGCCTGGATACGGGAGAGCGGGATGGTCGCCTCGCGGCGTTCCAGGAGGCCCCGTTTGATGTACAGGAAATCACCCTCGCGCGAGAGCGTGAAGCCGGAATAGGCCAGAACCGTTCCGGCTATAGCCAGGAACCAGGCAAGGAGCAGGCCAACGGGTACGAAGATAAGGAGCACCATCAGCCAGTTCGGCGCGAGGGTTTCGATCAGGCGCCGGACGAAGGCGTCCGAGAGAAAATCGTCGAAGAACTGGGACCCGATGGCCAGCAGGGAGAAGGCTACCCCGATCTGGCCGCTCGTGGCGCCCGCGATCAGCAGGTCACCCGTCGAGAGCCGCCGGAGAACCTTCGGGCCTTCGGCCTGCTCAACCCTCTCCGTCCTGGAACCCTGGATCTCGCGCCGTAACGTCTGCGCCGCGGTCCTGTCGAGCGCGGAGAGCGAGGCGTCCGGTTCGCTGGCGCCCCCGCCGGCGGTCTCGATCCTTACCTCATAGACCGAGAAGGCGCGCTGGATGACGCCCTGGACCGTGTCAACCGACTGGACGTGATCCAGGGGTATCGTACGCTCGCTCTTCTGAAAGACCCCCCGCTTGAGCCGGAACGAGTTGGCCGTCACAAGGTAGGTGGTTGCCCGCCAGGAGAGGAAGCCCCAGACGGCCGCCAGGGTGACGACGACGATCACGGCTAGCAGGAAGAGGGAGACCGTGCGCAGGCTGAACCCCTGGCTCATCAGGAGGACTATGCCGGGGAAGACCAGGCCGCCGATCCAACGCCGCAGCGTGCTCACGGCCCCGATGATCATTGCTACGGGATGGAGGTGCCGCTCAGAGCTCATCCTGCTCCCCCGTAAGCTCGGCGATGCGGTCCCTTACCTCGGCGGCCACCGGGGTGGAGAGCTCGGGGATCTGGTTCGGACCAGCCGCGGTGTGGAAGACGACCGTGGAGAGCCCGAACCGGCGCTGCAAAGGTCCCTGCCTGGTGTCCACGTGCTGGATGCGGGCCAGCGGCACGAGCGTGCGTTCGATCCACAGGATGCCCCGCTGGAGGTCGATCTCGTCCGTCCTGATCTCATACCGCCACATCCGCCACCGCAGCCCCGGTGCAACCCCGACGGACATCGAGCCAAGCACGAGGATAACGAGCGCGGGCAGGACGGCCACAAAAAGCGAGTAGTCGCCGAACCTCCGGAGCGCCCAGCCGGCGACAACGGCCCCGACGAGGAGGGGAAGCAGGTTGATAAGCCCCGTAAGCCTCCACAGCTTGATCGCCCGTGGGTCCAGCCTCTCTGCGGGCTCGCCCTTCAACACCTAGATGGTCGGAACGGCGGGGCGCCCCCGCAGGTCCTTCGCGGCGAGCTGGCCGCAGGCGGCGTCGATATCCTGCCCCCGGCTCGGGCGCAGCGTGGCCGAGAGCCCGAGCTCCCTGGCGTACCTCAGGAACTCCCTGGCGTCGCGCTTCGAGGTGGCTGAGAAGCCCGTGTCGGTCCAGTTGAAGCGGAGCAGGTTGAGGTGGTAGAGCGGGTGGTCGAGGAGCCTGGCCAGGGCCTCGACGTGCCGCGGCTGGTCGTTGACGCCGGCGAGGAGCGTGTACTCGAAGAAGAGCTTGCGACGCGTGCTCGTAACGTAGTAGCGGGCCGCTTCCATGAGCTCGGGGATGGTGTGGCGGGCTGCTACGGGCATGATCTCGCTCCGCTCGTCCTCGAAAGGAGTGTGCAGGGAGATGGCCAGGTGGAACTGCTCGGGCTCGTCGGCGAAACGCCGGATCCTGTCCACCAGCCCGCTCGTGGAGACGGCTATGTGCCTTGCCGCGAGCCCGAAGCCTTTGGGGTCGTTCAGGACCTTTAGCGCCTCGAGCGTGGCTCTGTAATTGAGCATCGGCTCGCCCATCCCCATCACAACCACGTTCGAAACCCGCTCCGGGGCGATATCCCTGGCGGCGACGAAGACCTGCTCGGCGATCTCGCGCGCCTTCAGGTTGCGCTTGATGCCGAGCAGCCCCGTGGCGCAAAATTTGCAGGCCATCGGGCACCCCACCTGGGTGGAGATGCACACGGTATGACGCCCCTTCTCGGGGATCATGACGGTCTCTATAGCGTGCCGATCGTGGGTGTAGAACAGGTACTTCCTGGTCCCGTCGGAAGCCCTCCAGGTGCGCCTGAGATCCAGGACCGCCGCCGGGGCTTCCTCGTTGAGCGTCCCGCGCAGGCCCTGCGGCAGGCTCGTGGCCTCCTCCCAATCCCTGACCAGCGAGCCGGTGAGGGCAGAGTAGGCCTGGCCGAGCCGGTAGGACGGCTGGCCGTCCCGTTCCAGCACCTTCTGAACTTCTGGCAAAAACTTCTTCACGTCCATAGTCGAGCGATTATACCGTGCAAGCCGGCTGCGCCGACTTGCGCACGCTTCGGCTTCGCCTCCGCTTGTCAGCACGCTCGGGCTTTTGCCCTCGCTTGTCGGCAACGCATCGGCTTCGCCTCGCTTTCGGCCAGTCGTCTCTATCCGTTACGGCGGCTTCGACTAACCACCTGTTCTGAGCATCGAATCTTCAGAGCGGCAGGGTGCAGGCCGCAGCGGGATCTGGCCGAAAGCGAGCCCTGGCGGAGCCGGGCGAAGCGTTGCTGACAAGCGACAGCCGCCAGGCTGGAGCGTGCTGACAAGCCCAGGCGTTAGCCGGAGCGTGCTGATGTAGAATCTATAAATGGACTTTGCCGGCCTCAACGCTCTGGACCTTTTCATCGGCTTTATCATTGTCGTATCGGTCTTGCGCGGGGTGCGGACGGGGTTTCTGGCCGGCGTCTTCTCGCTGGTCGGCGTGGTCGTTGGTGCGTCTGTAGGGTCGAGGATCGCGCCGTCTCTCCTGCCTGATGGCGGGAACCCCATATACGGTGCCGGGATAACGCTCGGCAGCATCCTCGCCTTCTCGGTGCTCGGGGAGGTCATCGCGAGGTCGATGGGGGGGTCGATCAGGAACCGCCTCTCCAGCCCGGCTTCTGCGAAACTGGACGGTCTTGGCGGGGGCCTGCTGGGGTTCGCCCTCGCCCTCGTGCTCGTCTGGGCGGTCGGCGTGTTCGCCCTCCAGTCCCCGACCCTGGCCGGCCTGCAACCCGTGGCACAGGACTCCAGGATTCTTCAGACCCTGAAAGAGAGGATGCCTTCCCGACTCCTCACGCAGGCGGTATCCGAACTACAACCGCTGCCGAAGATCAGGGGCCCCGAACCGGAGGTGGCGGCCCCCGAAGGCAACATTGTCAACGACCCGGACGTGCGGGCGGCGAGCCAGCGCACGCTGCGGGTGACGGGCACGGCCTGCGGCTACGGGGTCGAGGGCTCGGCCTGGGTGGGGGGCCGTAACCTCGTCGTTACCAACGCGCACGTGGTCGCCGGTGAAACGTCGACCTGGGTACAGGTCAGGGGCATCGGACGGCAACTGCCCGCCGAGGTGGTCGCCTTCGACAAGAGAAACGACGTCTCCATCTTGCGCGTAGCCGGCCTCGGCCTCCCCCCACTTCCCGTCGCGCCGGCCCGCCCCGGGGAGGAGGCGGCCGTGATCGGGTTCCCCCAGAACGGCCCGCTCGACATCGAACCGGCCCGCACGGGGACGACCGAACGCGTGTTCTCGACCGACGCCTACGACAACGGTCCGGTGGAGCGCATCGTCACCAGCTTCCGCGTCTACGTGAGGCCGGGCAACTCCGGCGGCCCAGCCGTAAACGCCGACGGAGAGGTCATCTCGACCATCTTCGCCAGCCGTACCGACTCGAACAACTCTGGCTACGGTATCCCCTCCCGCATAATCCAACGCCACCTGCAGACGGCGGAGGACCGTACGGCCCCCGTCAGCACGGGAGGATGCGCGAACTAGCGCGCTCCGGCTAACGCCTACGCTTGTCAGCACACTACGGCCCTGCGGGCCTCCGTTTGTCAGCACGCTTCGACCCTGCGGGTCTCGCTTGTCAGCAACGCTTCGGCTTCGCCTCGCTTTCAGCTAGTCGTCTCTCTTCGTAACGGTGGCTTCGACTACCCACCTTTCCCAGGCATCGAAGCTTCAGGGCGGAAGGGTGCAGGCCGCAGAGGGATCTGGCTGACAGCGAACTCTAGGCGCAGCCGGGCGAAGCGAGCTGACGAGCGAGGGCGTGAGCCCGAGCGTGCTGACAAGCCGCGAAGCGGCGTGCTTTCAGGCTGTCTCTTCCCGGATTATCTTCTCGAGCGCTAGCTGGCTTCTGTTTAGCTCGGCCTCTACCGTGGAGAGGCGGGTGAGAGAGGTTTCGCGCAGGCGGTCACGCTCGACCTCGCGGGCCACGGCGGAGGCGGCCTCTTCTATGGCGGTGATCGCGCTTTCCAGGGTAAGTAGGTCTCGTCGGTTCATGGGGTGGATATTACCCCAAGGCGTGACGCTCGTTGTTGCCGGGGCCGCTACTCGTTACGGCTCCTGTGCCTTTCTTTGAGCTCGACGTATCTCTCGTCGGCTCTCACCCGGTCGTAGAGGTCTTTGAAGATGGAGGCGCCTTTCAACTTCGTCGGATCCGGCTCCTCAAACGGCTGGCTCTTCTTGCCGGCCCTGTATTTGGCGTACCGCATGCTCCTCGTCCATCCCATCTGCAGGTATTTCCTGGCAACGTCCATCCCAACGAAATCGTCGTCCGCGCGATACTCGCAAAACTTCTGGTAGATGGCCTCGGAAGACGCGCGGGCCGCCTCTTCGTCCCTGAACTTCCACAGCGGGAGCAACTCTCCCTTGTACGGCTCGGCGTGGAAGACGCCCTGCTCCCCTCGCCCGATCCTGTACCTCTCGGGATGCTTTCTCAGATCCACACCATCATACGGATAACCCATATGCTCCCTTTACCCATATTTCGTGTCGGTATTACCTCTTGACTGAACGTTCTATCAAGTCTATAGTTGTTGATTAAACGATCAATAAAGGGGCTGCGTTGGCTGGGGAGTCGGACAGGCGGGGGCAGATACTGGAAGCGGCCTTCGAGGAGTTCTCTGCGCATGGGTTCAAGGGGGCCACGATCAAGGGCATTGCGCGGGCGGCTGAGTTGCAGTCTC
>DASUPX010000450.1:0-12391 GCA_036280905.1 Rubrobacter sp.
GCAAGATCGAGTACCGCGTGGACCGCTACGGCATCATCCACGGCGTGATCGGCAAGAAGTCATTCGACCTGGACAGCCTGGTCGAGAACTACTTCGCCCTGCGCGAGGAGTTGCAGCGGGCCCGTCCAGCCCCCGTGAAGGGCCGCTACTTCAAGACCGTCTCGCTGAGCACGACGATGGGGCCCTCCGTAAAGGTTGACCCCGCGGCGGAGAAGGATTAGTATCACCGGCGGACTCAAGTAGTCCCTGGACAAAATCAAAAACCTGAGACAGCCGGGGCCCGGTCGAGAGACGAGGGCTTAATGTTCCGGCCGAGGTTGCGGAAAGCTTCTCCGGGACAAGACCCCGAGCGCCTCTGCGGCCTCGGGGTTTTCTATTCGAGATAGGAGTTGTGGTGAACAGGGAAGAGAAAGCGCAGGTGATCGAGAACCTCACCGCGAAGCTGCGGGTCGGCTCTGCGGTGCTCGTCGATTACCAGGGCATGGACGTTGCCAGGAGCACGGACCTCCGCAGGCGTAGCCGCGAGTCCGGCGTGGACTTCGTGGTAGCGAAGAACACGCTGACGAGGCGGGCCGCTGATGCGGCCGGAGTCGAGGGACTGCAGGAGTTCCTCTTCGGGCCGACGGCCCTGGCCTTCTCCGAGGACCCGGTAGCGAGCGCGAAGCTGATGGCGGAGTTCGCCGACCAGGTCGAGTCTTTCGCCCTGAAGGGCGGCCTGCTGGAAGGCGGGCGCGTGCTCGACGGGGACGAGGTCGTGGCCCTCAGCAAGCTGCCGAGCCGGGATCAGCTCCTCGCCCAGATAGTTGGTGGCATCTCCTCCCCGCTCACGGGGCTGGTGAACGTCTTGAACAACACCTTGCAGGGCCTGGTCGTGGCGCTCGGCCAGATAGCCGAACAGAAGCAGCAGGGCGCCGAACAGTCGTAGGCAAGTAGAGACAGGAAGGAAGACAGATGGCTGTAAACAAAGAAGAGTTGATGGAGACGATCGAGAACATGACGGTGCTCGAGCTTTCGGAGCTCGTGAGCGCCCTGGAGGAGCGCTTCGGCGTCTCCGCCACGGCCGTTGCCGCGGCCCCGGCCGCCGCTGCCGGTGACGGCGCCGCCGCCGCCGAAGAGGAGCAGACCGAGTTCGACGTCGTGCTCCAGGGCCCCGGCGAGAAGAAGATCCAGGTCATCAAGGTGGTCCGCGCCGCCACAGGCCTCGGCCTCAAGGAGGCGAAGGCCCTCGTGGACGAGGCCCCGAACCCCGTGAAGGAAGCCCTGAGCCGCGAGGACGCGGAGGCGCTCCAGGCACAGCTGGAGGAGGCCGGAGCCTCGGTCGAGTTGAAGTAGCTTTATAGCTATTAGCTGATAGCTATCAGCTAATAGCTACGGGCTTACGCAGGCGGCGCTCCCTGACGGGGGCGCCGCTCTCGTTTCTGTGCAGAATCCCTCGAGGACCGGTTAGAGTGGCCATGGTAGAGATCGAAGCTGACAGCCAAAAGCTGATGGCTGATAGCTCCGTTCGTGGCATGCCACGAACGGCTGTGCTACACTCTCCGCGCTGGTTCCAGATCAGCCACATATTTCTCAGAAATACCCCTTGACCTGCCCCTGTAGTGGGGGTAAGATATTCGTTTGCGTGTTTGCCCATCCTTTAACGAATCATGCGGAGGAGAGCTAATTTGGTGACCCCTGTCGTGCGCCGGGAACGGCACCCGTATGCTCGGTTACAGTCCACCGAGGTTCAGCTGCCGGATCTCGTCGAGATCCAGTTGAATTCATTTAACAAGTTTTTAGACGAGGGTATTCAGAAGACCTTCACGGAGATCTCTCCCATAGAGGATTACACGGGTTCTTATGCCGTGGAGTTCGGGGAGGGGCGCTTCGAGGAGCCGCCGGTCTCCGTGGAAGAATGCATGTCCAAGGACAAGACCTACGCGGCCCCGTTGTTCGTGAAGGTACGCTTCATCATCAAGGAGACCGGCGAGGTCAGGGAGCAGGACGTCTTCATGGGCGACTTCCCGCTCATGACAGAGTCCGGTACGTTCGTCATAAACGGCACCGAGCGCGTGGTCGTGACGCAGCTCGTCAGGTCGCCCGGCGCCTACATCATGGAACCGAAGGACGCGACCAAGCAGGTCTTGACGGCGAGCCTGATGCCAGGCCGCGGGTCCTGGCTTGAGTTCGAGGTCGAGGCAAAGGGTTACGTCTCCGTACGCATCGACCGCAAGCGGAAGCTGCCCGTGACCGTTCTCCTCAAGGCGCTCGGGATGGGCGGGCCTGAGGAGATACTCGACAGGTTCGGCGATTCCTGGCTCATACGCAACACGCTGGAGCGGGACGACACCCCTTCCAGGGACGAGGCCCTGCTCGAGGTGTTCAGGCGTCAGAGGCCCGGTGAGCCGGTCAACATAGAGAACGCGCAGAACCTGGTGGATGGGCTCTTCTTCGACGCCAAGCGTTACGACCTCTCCGAGGTGGGGCGCTACAAGGTCAACAAGAAGCTCAAGCTCGACGTGCCCCTCGATGATCACACGCTGACCATCGAGGACATCGAGGCCCTGCTCAAGCGCCTCATCGAGACCTCCGAGGAGGTTGCCGAGGAGGAGGAGTTCGGGCGCATAAACTACGAGCGCATCCGTCACAAGCTCGACGAGTACGAGCACTTCGGAAACAGGCGCCTCAGGACCGTCGGTGAGCTGGTGCAGGAGGCCTTCCGCATCGGGATGTACCGCATGGAGCGCGTGGTGCGCGAGCGGATGACCACCCAGGACGAGGATTCCATAACGCCCCAGAGCGTGGTCAACGTCAAGCCTGTGAGCAGCGCCATCAAGGAGTTCTTCGGTTCTTCCCAGCTCTCGCAGTTCATGGACCAGACCAACACGCTCTCCGGGCTGTCGCACAGGAGGCGTCTCTCCGCGATGGGTGCCGGTGGTCTGAGCAGGGAGCGGGCGCCCATAGAGGTGCGCGACGTGCATCCCACCCACTACGGCAGGATGTGCCCCATCGAGACGCCGGAGGGCCCCAACATCGGGCTCATCGGGCAGCTCTCCACCTTCGCCACGGTAGACGAGTACGGGTTCGTGCAGACGCCTTACAGGAAGGTCGAGGACGGCGCGCTTACCGAGGAGATCGAGTACCTCTCCGCCGACGAGGAGGAAGAGTTCACGATCGCCCAGGCCAACACGCCCATAGACCCCCAGACGGGCAAGATCCTGGACGACGGCCAGATCCTGGCACGCAGGAAGGGCGGCGACGTCGCCACCGTGTCCGCCGAGGAGGTGGACTACGTCGACGTGGCCCCGCTGCAGACGGTCTCCGTCGGCACGGCGCTAATACCCTTCCTCGAGCACGACGACGCCAACAGGGCGCTCATGGGCGCCAACATGCAGCGTCAGGCCGTGCCGCTCCTCAGGAGCGAGGCCCCTTACGTGGGTACCGGTATGGAGTTCAGGGCCGCCGCCGACACCGGCGACGTGCTCCTGGCGCGCCACGCCGGCACCGTCGAGCGGGTCGTCGCCAACAGGATCACGGTCCGCCGCGAGGGTGGCGAGCTGGACGAGTACACCCTTCGGAAGTTCGCCCGCTCCAACCAGGGGACCTGCGTCAACCAGCGTCCCCTCGTCAAGGAGGGCGAGCAGGTCGAGGCTGGGACCGTCATGGCCGACGGGTCCTCGACCGACGAGGGCGAGCTCGCCCTCGGCAAGAACCTGCTCGTGGCTTTCATGCCGTGGGAGGGCTACAACTTCGAGGACGCCATCATCATCTCCGAGCGGATAGTCAAGGACGACACGCTTTCCTCCATACACATCGAGGAGTACGAGGTGCAGGCCCGCGACACCAAGCTGGGCCCTGAGGAGATCACAAGGGATATTCCAAACGCCTCAGATGATGTGCTCATGAACCTGGACGTCGACGGCATCATCCGGATCGGCGCCGAGGTCGGCTCTGGCGACGTGCTCGTCGGCAAGGTAACGCCCAAGGGCGAGTCCGAGCCGACACCGGAGGAGAAGCTCTTGCGGGCGATCTTCGGTGAGAAGGCGCGTGAGGTGAAGGACTCTTCCCTCAAGGTCCCGCACGGTGAGGGCGGCGTCGTCATCGACGTCAAGCGCTTCAGCCGCGACGGGGGCGACGAGCTCCAGCCCGGTGTCAACGAGATGGTCAGGGTCTTCGTGGCCAAGAAGCGCAAGATCGCGGAGGGCGACAAGCTCGCCGGGCGCCACGGCAACAAGGGCGTCATCTCCAGGATCGTGCCCGAGGAGGACATGCCGTTCATGGAGGACGGCCGTCCTGTGGACGTGATCCTCTCGCCCCTTGGCGTGCCGAGCCGGATGAACATAGGCCAGATCCTGGAGACCCACCTCGGGTGGGCAGCGAGCCAGGGTCTCGGGGAGAGCGACGAGCCAACCTTCGTCTCCACGCCGGTCTTCTCCGGCGCCGAGGTCGAGGACATCGACAGGGCCATCGAGAAGGTCAACCAGAACGGCGGCGCCAAAACCGGCATGGGCCGGGGTGGCAAGGTCACCCTGTACGACGGCCGGACCGGTGAGGCCTTCGACGGCAGGATCACCGTCGGCTACATGTACATACTGAAGCTCTTGCACCTGGTGGATGACAAGATCCACGCCAGGAGCACCGGACCGTACTCGCTGGTCACGCAGCAGCCGCTGGGCGGCAAGGCCCAGTTCGGCGGGCAGCGCTTCGGCGAGATGGAGGTGTGGGCGCTCGAGGCCTACGGCGCGGCGCACACGTTGCAGGAGCTGTTGACCATAAAGAGCGACGACCGGGTCGGCAGGGTCAAGAGCTACGAGTCGATCGTCAAGGGCGAGAACATACCCGAGCCGGGCGTTCCCGCGAGCTTCAAGGTGCTCTTGAAAGAGATGCAGTCGCTGGGGCTCTCGGTCAAGCCGGTCTACAACGCCGAGGCCGCCGCGGAGGACACAGAGCGGCGCGACTGGGACGAGGCCGCGAGGGCTCTGGGCATAAACCTCAGCCGCGACGAACCCACGGGCAACCTGGAGGAGCCACCAGGTGCAGCCTTCGGAAGAGGAGGAATATAGAGCGTGCAGGGACTAGAGCGCGACATAGACATAAATAAACTGGAGAAGATCTCCATCGGCCTCGCCTCCGCCGAGGAGATCCGGGAGTGGTCCCGCGGCGAGGTAACCAAGCCGGAGACCATCAACTACAGGACGCTCCGTCCCGAGAAGGACGGGCTCTTCGACGAGCGCATCTTCGGTCCCTCCAAGGACTGGGAGTGCTACTGCGGCAAGTACAAGAGGATCCGCTTCAAGGGCATCATCTGCGAGCGGTGCGGTGTGGAGGTCACGCGGGCCCGCGTGCGCCGCGACAGGATGGGCCACATCGAGCTCGCCGCCCCGGTGGCGCACGTGTGGTTCGTCAAGGGCGTGCCGAGCAGGATGGGTTATCTGCTCGACATAAGCCCCAAGGAGCTCGACCGGGTTCTCTACTTCGCAAGCTCCATCGTCACCAGGGTGGAGCGCGAGGAGCGGGCCAACGACATAGACCTGCTCCGCGGCAGGGTCGAGGATGAAATCCAGCAGCTAGAGCTCGATAGGGACGAGGAGATAGACCAGATCCACGCCCTGAGGACCAAGCGCGAGAGCGTGATCAAGGGCGAGAGCTCGCCCGACGAGCTTACCGAGGAGTACGCGGACATCCCCGAAGAGGACCGTGACTCGGCGGTGACCAAGATCCACAAGGAGGCCGAGGAGTCCATCGCGGATATCGGCCGTTCCGTGACCGAGCAGATAGGGCTCGTCAGGCGCGCCTGGGAGGAGTTCCAGACGCTCGAGCCGCGCCAGATCGTGGACGACGAGGAGCTCTTCCGCGAGATGAAGGACCGTTTCGGTGACGAGTACGGCTACGGCGTGTACTTCAGCGGCGGCATGGGCGCCGAGGCTGTCAGGGACCTCATCGAGCAGGTCGACCTGGAGAACGAGGCGCAGGATCTTCGCGACACCGTCTCCTCTTCCAAGGGCCAGAAGCGTCAGAAGGCCATCAAGCGACTCAAGGTCGTGGACGCCTTCCGCTCCAGCGGTAACGGCCCAGAGTGGATGATCATGGAGGCCATCCCCGTGTTGCCGCCGGACCTGCGCCCGATGGTGCAGCTCGACGGTGGGCGCTTCGCCACGAGCGACCTGAACGACCTGTACCGCAGGGTCATCAACAGGAACAACAGGCTGAGGCGTCTGCTCGACCTCGGCGCACCCGACGTGATCGTCAACAACGAGAAGCGGATGCTGCAGGAGGCCGTCGACGCCCTCTTCGACAACGGTCGCAGGGGCCGCGCCGTCACCGGCGCCGGCAACCGTGCCCTCAAGTCCCTCTCGGACATGCTCAAGGGCAAGCAGGGCCGCTTCCGCCAGAACCTGCTCGGCAAGCGCGTGGACTACTCCGGCCGTTCGGTGATCGTGGTCGGACCTGGCCTGCAGATGCACCAGTGCGGCCTGCCACGGCTCATGGCCGTCGAGCTCTTCAAGCCGTTCGTTATGAAGGTGCTCGTCGACAGGGCTCTGGCCCCGAACATCCGTAGCGCCAAGCAGATGGTGGAGAGGCTCCGTCCCGAGGTCTGGGACGTGCTGGAGGACGTGATCAAGGAACACCCCGTTCTCCTGAACCGCGCCCCGACGCTCCACCGCCTAGGCATCCAGGCCTTCGAGCCGGTGCTCGTGGAGGGCAAGGCCATACAGGTCCACCCGCTCGTCTGCTCCGCCTTCAACGCGGACTTCGACGGCGACCAGATGGCCGTGCACGTGCCCCTGAGCCCGGAGGCGCAGGCCGAGGCCCGCGTCCTTATGCTCTCCACGCAGAACATCCTGCTGCCGGCGAACGGGTTCCCCATCGCCGTGCCCTCGCAGGACATGGTGCTCGGGCTCTACTACATAACCTACGAGCCGGAGGGCTTCGAGGACTCCGACGTCAAGGCGTTCATCTCCTCCTACGACGAGGCCGAGGCCGCGTACAAGGAGGGCACGCTCAAGATCCACGACAAGATACTCACCCGCAGGGGCGGCGAGCGGATCGAGACCACCCTCGGGCGCGTCCTGTTCAACGAGAACGTGGAGCAGACCCTGAGGGATTACCTCGGCGACGCCTACGAGGCGGACTCCTACCCCTACATCAACCACACGTTGAAGAAGGGCGAGATCAAGAGCCTCGTGGCCGAGTACGTGGCCCACTTCCCGACCGAGCTGGTCAGCCAGCTCCTCGACACCCTCAAGAGGGTGGGCTTCCATACGGCCACCAAGGCCGGCATCTCGGTCGGCAAGAACGACATCGTCGTTCCCGAGCAGAAAGAGGAGATACTCGAGCGTTTCCAGGGCCAGGTTGACGAGATCGAGGACCAGTGGGACCAGGGCTTCATCTCCGACGACGAGCGGCTGGAGCGCGTCATAACGCTCTGGACCGAGGCCAAGAACGAGGTCGAGCAGGCCATGAAGGACAACCTCTGGCGCCTGAACCCGATCTACATGATGGCCGACTCCGGCGCCCGTGGTAACTACAACAACTTCACCCAGCTGGCCGGCATGCGTGGCCTGATGACGAACACGAAGGGTGAGATCATCGAGGAGCCCGTGAAGTCGAACTTCATGGAAGGCCTCTCGGTGCTGGAGTACTTCACCTCGACCCACGGCGCCAGGAAGGGCCAGGCGGACACCGCCCTGCGCACCGCCGACTCGGGTTACCTTACCCGCCGTCTGGTGGACGTCTCCCAGGACGTCGTGGTGAACGACGAGGACTGCGGCTCGGAAGGGTACGTGGACTTGCCGCTCTACCTCGATGGCGGACGCGGCGACGCGAACGACTCGGTGGCGGCCCGTTTCCTGGCCCGCGACCTGGTCAACCCGGAGACGGGGGAGGTCGTAGCTAACGCTGGCACGGATATCACGCCGCGCCTGCTCGCCACCTGGCAGGACGAGCTGCCGCGCGAGACGCTGGTTTCGGTTCGGACGCCATCCAAGTGCGAGAGCCCGCAGGGCGTGTGCCAGACCTGCTACGGCAGGGCGCTCTCGACCTACCGTCCCGTCGACGTTGGCGAGGCCGTCGGCATCATCGCGGCCCAGTCCATCGGCGAGCCGGGCACCCAGCTCACCATGCGTACGTTCCACACCGGCGGCATCGCCGGCGAGGACATCACGGCCGGCCTGCCACGGGTCGTCGAGCTCTTCGAGGCTCGTCACCCCAAGGCCGAGGCAACGCTCGCGGAGATCGACGGCATCGTCTCCCTCGAGGAGGCGGACTCTGACCGTATGATCAAGGTGGTCATTACCGCCCCCGACAACTCCGACGTGCGCGAGTACAAGGTCGAGCGCCAGCTCCTGAAGCCCGAGTTCGTGGAGGGCGCCGAGGTCAGGGCTAACACCCCGATCACGGAGGGCTCCGTTTACCCGCACGCCATCCTCGAGAACGACCTCCGCTATGACCGCGGCAGCACCACCACCGAGCGCTACCTGGTGGACGAGGTGCAGAAGGTCTACAGGGCCCAGGGCGTGGACATCCACGACAAGCACATCGAGGTGATAGTTCGCCAGATGCTCCGCAAGGTCGTCATCGACGACCCGGGCGACACGAAGCTGCTCCCCGAGCAGGTCGCAGACCGTTTCACGGTCCTCGCGGAGAACGAGCGTATCGAGGAGGAGGAGGGCCGCCCAGCCACCTTCCACACGGTGCTTATGGGCATAACCAAGGCCTCCCTCGCCACCGACAGCTTCCTCTCGGCAGCCTCCTTCCAGGAGACCGCCCGCGTCCTTACCGACGCAGCCATTGAGGGCAAGGTGGACGGCCTCGCCGGCCTGAAGGAGAACGTGATCATCGGGAAGCTGATCCCGGCGGCCACCGGCCTGCCACGCTACCGCCAGCTGACGGTCGCCGTGGAGGGCTACCGAACGCAGGATGTGGACGAGCTGGACATAGCCGCATCTTAGCCTTCAGCTTTCAGCGGTCAGCCCTCAGCCCCTCCGGCTGGGGGCTCCGCTTTTGCCCGGAATCTGCCCCAGGGCGGCAATCGTGCCCCCGAAGAACGCCGTACAACAGGGCCAAAAAGCTGATAGCTGATGGCTAAAGGCTAATACTTATCCCTCCTTGACATACTGCTCTTACGAGCCTAAAATAATGCGTCGCGGTTACGAACGGTTACCGTAAGGTAATGTGTCTTCGTGCTGTGGCGCATGACCTTGTAGTAGTTCCCTTTTCCGAGGAATAGAGAGAGAGGCGCGGCCATGCCGACGACCAACCAGCTTGTGCGCAACGAGCGGGAGAAACAGACCAAAAAGGCGGCGACGCCCGCGCTGCAGGGTTCGCCCCAGCGTCGCGGCGTGTGCACGCGCGTCTCGACCACGACGCCGCGTAAGCCGAACTCCGCGCTGCGCAAGGTGGCAAGGGTGCGCCTGACGAACGGCCAGGAGGTCACGGCCTACGTCCCGGGCGAGGGGCACAACCTACAGGAGCACTCCGTCGTGCTGGTGCGCGGCGGTCAGGTCAAGGACCTGCCCGGTGTTCGTTACAAGGTCGTGCGTGGGGCGCTCGACACGCTTGGGGTCAACAACCGCAAGCAGGGACGCTCCAAGTACGGAACCAAGAAGTCGTAGGAGGATAGGAGATGCCGAGGCGAGCAGCGCCACCCAAGAAGAAGATAACCGGCGATCCCGTCTACGGGAGCGTCCTGGTGCAGCAGCTGATCAACAAGATCATGCTGGACGGCAAGAAGAGCACCTCCGAGAAGATCATCTACGACGCCCTCTCGTATATCGAGGAGCGCACGGGAACGAGCCCGGTCCAGGTGCTGAACAACGCCCTGGACAACATAAGGCCCCGCCTGGAGGTGAAGAGCCGACGCGTCGGCGGCGCCACCTACCAGGTGCCCGTCGAGGTCGACGCCCGTAGGGCCAACACGCTTGCCCTGCGCTGGATGGTCAGCTTCTCCCGCGCCAGGCGCGAGAAGACCATGGGCCGCAGGCTTGCCGGGGAGATCCTGGACGCCAAGGACAACATCGGCTCCAGCGTGAAGCGCAAGGAAGACACGCATCGGATGGCAGAGGCCAACCGGGCTTTCGCTCATTACAGGTGGTGACGGAGAACTAATATGGCTGTACAAGTATCCAGAAAGATCCCGCTAAAGCGGGTCAGAAATATCGGCATCATGGCCCACATCGATGCCGGCAAGACGACGACGACGGAGCGCATCCTGCTCTATACGGGCCTCACCCACAAGCTGGGCGAAGTCCACGACGGCAACGCCGTGATGGACTGGATGGCCCAGGAGCGCGAGCGCGGCATCACCATTACCTCCGCCGCGACCACCGTTTTCTGGGGCGGCATCGAAGGCTCATCCAAGAACGGCAAGGGTACCCGCGAGGGCGTCCATAGCCGTATCGCCGACCAGCACCGCGTGAATATTATAGACACACCCGGACACGTGGACTTCACTGTTGAGGTGGAGCGTTCGTTGCGCGTGCTCGACGGTGCCATCGCCCTGTTCGACTCGGTGGCTGGTGTAGAGCCGCAGTCGGAGACGGTGTGGCGTCAGGCTGACAAGTACGGGGTACCCCGGATCGCGTTCGTCAACAAGATGGACAGGATAGGTGCTGACTTCTACAAGGCCGTCGGGACCATGCTGGACAGGCTTGGGGCCAACGCCGTTCCGGTGCAGTTGCCCATAGGTGCCGAGGGCGAGTTCCAGGGCATCGTCGACCTCGTCGAGATGAGGGCCATCGTCTACACGGACGACCTCGGGGCGACGTGGGAGGTAACGGACATCCCCGAGGACATGGTAGAGCTCTCCGAGGAGTATCGGGAGAAGTTGCTTGAGGCGATCGCCGACCAGGACGAGGAGCTCATGGTCATGTACCTGGAGGGCGAGGAGATCGAGCCCGAGCAGATCCGGGCCGCCATCCGCGAGGCAACGCTGAACATCCAGATGACCCCCGTTTTCGTCGGTTCTGCCTTCAAGAACAAGGGCGTCCAGCCGCTGCTCGATGGCGTGGTGGACTACCTGCCGAGCCCGCTCGACGTGCCCCCGGTCGAGGGCAGGACCCTCGACGGCGAGGAGATCACGCGCGAGGCCGATGAAGACGGACCGCTGGCGGCCCTCGCCTTCAAGGTGCAGGCCGACCCGCACGTCGGCAAGCTGACGTACATGCGGGTGTACTCCGGTACCCTGAGGGCCGGCTCCTACGTGATGAACACCACCAAGGGCAAGCGCGAGCGCATCGGGCGCCTCCTGCAGCTGCACGCCAACAGCCGCGAGCAGCGCGACGAGGTGTACGCCGGCGAGCTCGTGGCGGCCATCGGGCTTTCGGATACCGGGACCGGCGATACGCTGGTCGCGGCTGACGATCCCGAGCAGGTCGTGCTGGAGGAGATGATCTTCCCCGAGCCCGTCATCAGGCAGGCCATCGAGCCGAAGACCAAGGCCGACCAGGAGAAGCTCTCCGTGGCGCTGCAGCGTCTCGCCGAGGAGGACCCGACCTTCACCGTCAGAAGCGACGAGGAGACGGGGCAGACAATCGTTGCCGGCATGGGCGAGCTGCACCTCGAGATCATCGTCGACAGGCTCCTGCGCGAGTTCAGGGTGGACGCCAACATCGGCCGCCCGCAGGTCGCGTACCGCGAGACCATCCGCAAGCGCGTCGACGGCATCGAGGGCCGCTTCGTCAGGCAGACCGGTGGACGTGGCCAGTACGGCCACGCGGTCATCAACGTCGAGCACCAGGAGGACCCGGACGCCGGCACCTACGAGTTCGAGAACAAGATCGTGGGCGGTGTGATCCCCAGGGAGTACATCCCGAGCGTGGACAAGGGCATCAAGGAGGCGCTCGATACCGGCGTCATCGCCGGCTACCCGGTGGTCGACATCAGGGTCGAGCTGGTCGACGGGTCCTTCCACGACGTGGACTCCTCCGAGATGGCGTTCCAGATCGCCGGTTCCATGGCGATCAAGGAGGCGCTCAAGAGGGCCAACCCGGTCCTTCTGGAGCCCGTTATGGATGTCGAGGTCGTCGTGCCCGAGGAGTTCATGGGCGACGTCATGGGCGACATCTCGGCCAGGCGTGGGCAGATCCAGGGCATGGACTCCCGCGGCGGCGGGCAGGTCATAAGGGCTATGGTGCCGCTCTCCGAGATGTTCGGTTACGCGACCACCGTGCGCTCCAAGACCCAGGGCCGCGCGACGTTCACGATGCAGTTCGATCATTACGCCGAGGTGCCGAAGAGCATCGCGGCCGAGATAGCAGAAAGGTAGGAGAGCATGTCCAGAGGGAAGTTCGAGCGTACCAAGCCCCATCTCAACGTCGGCACCATCGGCCACGTAGACCACGGCAAGACCACCCTCACCGCGGCCATAACCCGTGTGCTTGCCAAAAGCGTCCCAGACGACCCCGCTAACCGC
>DASUPX010000451.1:0-2808 GCA_036280905.1 Rubrobacter sp.
CATCCGCGGTCGCGCGGGTTTGCCGCCGTCTCGACGGCATGCCGCTGGCCATAGAGCTTGCAGCAGCCAGGACCAGGGTGCTCTCGGCGGGCCAGATCGCCGATCGCCTGGAGGAAAGCTTTCGGATGCTAAGGAGCACCGTCCGCAGCTCCCTGCCCCGGCAACAGACCCTGCGGGCGACCATGGACTGGAGCTTCGGGCTCCTGTACGAGGAGGAGAAGAACCTGTTCGCCAGGCTCTCTGTCTTCACCGACGGCTTCACCCTGGCCGCGGCCGAGGAGGTGTGCGGGGCGGACGGTATCGACAGGGACGAAGTCGCAGACATCCTCTTTCGCCTGGCCGAAAAGTCGCTGCTCGTCGTGGATCGACGCGAGGAAGGCGAGCAGACACGATTTCGTCTGCTCGAGACGGTAAGGGAGTACGCGTCCGAGCGGCTCCAGGAGAACGGCGAGGCTCGCCTCCTGGGAAGCAGGCATGCTGCCTACTTTCTCCGCCTTGCAGAGCGCGCCGCCCCCGAGCTATTTGGCCCCGACCAGGCCACCTGGCTGGGGACGCTCGAGGCCGAGCACGACAACCTTCGCTCGGCCCTTGGGTGGGCGCTCGGCGAAGGCGGCGAGGCCGGGTTGAGGCTGGCCAACGCCCTGGGAGAGTTCTGGTACATGCACGGCCACCTCGAGGAAGGACGCCGGTGGCTCGACCGCGGGCTTGCCAGCACAGGCTCACACTCGCCACTTCTACGAGCACGGGCGCTAGAGAAGGTGGGTTGGATCGCCATATTCCAGAACGACGATGAGGCGACGACGCTGCTCGAAGAGAGCCTGCGCCTGTTCAAAGAGCTGGGCGACGAACAGGCCAGCGCGCTCGCGCTGGCGGGGCTGGGTTGGGCGCTGCTGTATCTGGCAGGGGACGAAAGCCGCCTTCTGACCCTCCGCGCGGAGGCCGAGGTGTTGCGAAAGGGGTCTCTGGACCGGTGGACGCTCTCGCACCTGCTCACCTTCCTGGCCCTGGCCGCGTTGGTCGAGGAAGATCACGACCACGCCGTCGCCCTCTCCGAGGAGAGCATGGCCCTCTCGCGGGAGCTCGGCGATACGCTGGGCCTGGCCATCTGCACGCACACCCTGGGCATGGCCGCCGCCGGGCAGGGAGATTACGAGCGGGCTTCTGCCCTGTTCGAGGAGAACCTGCGCGTGCTGTGGGAGCAGGGCGACAGGGTCAACGTGGGCCACTGCCTGCTGGGCCTAGGCGGGGTCGCGATCTCGCAAGGGCATCCGGAGCGGGCCACCCTGTTGTGGGGGGCTGCCGAGTCACTGCGGGAGGCGACCGGTTCTACCCTGACCCCCCTGGTCAGGTCACACTATGCCTACGAGGCGCGCCTGGCAGACGCCCGCTCGCGCATGGGTGAGGCCGCGTTTCTGGAGGCGTGGGACAGAGCGAGAGCCTTGACGCCGCGCCAGGCCGTAGAATACGCGCTCGAACGAGAGGACCGGGACCCGAGGACGTACGCCGCCCGTGCCTTGCCGGCGGGTCTGAGCGAGCGTGAGGCCGAGGTGCTCGCGCTCGCCGCGCGGGGCCTCACCAGCGCCCAGATCGGCGAAAAGCTGTTCATAAGCCCGCGCACCGTAAACCGCCATCTGGACTCGGTGTACAAGAAGGTTGGCGTCAACTCCAGGGCCGCCGCTGCCCGCTTCGCCTCCGAACACGGTATCGCCTAACCCTTCCGCCGCACTTCTCCGCTCCTCATAAGGGACGCGCCGCGTCCCGTGTTCCGCGAACGATCGCCTGGTAGTGGGGTACCCACGTGTTCTCGACCAGGAATGGGCACCCCCGATGGGTAGTTCTGACGATGCCGTCTCCTCCCGGTTCTCCCATTATGTCGTCACGTTATCGACGCCCGTCAGGAGAGGCGGGGGAGAGGAGCAAGAACATGTACGAGACGAGCGCAGAGAAGAAGTGGCCGGTCAGCAGGGTAGCGGCGCTCCTGGCGGCTGTATTCTTCGCACTCGGCGGATTTCTGACTCTGTCGGTGAGCCCGGCCCGGGCAAGCTTCCCCGGGGCCACCGGCAAGATCGTTTTTCAGAGCGAAAGGACAGTCGGACCGGGCGTGCACAACCCGGAAGGAGACTACGAGATCTTCTCCGTAAAACCCGACGGCTCGGGTCTCGTCCAGCTAACCGATAACAACCAGCCCGATCTCGAACCGTCCTACTCCGCCTACGGCAACAGGATAGCCTTCGTGCGAAACTCGGACATCTGGGTGATGAGGTCAGACGGCATGGACCAGACCAGGCTCACCTACAACATAACCCAGCAGAGCGGCTACGCCCACGACCCTGCCTTCTCGCCCGACGGCACCAGGATAGCGTTCAGCCTCACCTCCACCGGCTTCGGCTCCGAGGTCTACACCATGGACTCCGACGGTTCGCACCAGAAGAACCTCTCCAACAGCCCCGGCTCCGACTACGGGCCCGTCTTCTCGCCCAACGGTGCGAGGATAGCCTTCACCAGCGACCGCGACGGAGACGACGAGATCTACAGGATGAGGGCCGACGGTACCGGAAACCCGGTCAACCTCACCAACAACGATACCAACGACACACGACCGGACTTCTCCCCCGACGGCAAACGTCTAGCCTACACCAGCTACCGTATGGGTAGTATGGAGCTCTTCACCATGCGGGCCGACGGCACCGACAAGGTCCGTTTGACCAGGACCGCCTACGAGGAAGGTGCACCTGTCTACTCGCCGGACGGCAAGAGGCTGGCATACGAGGCGGGCGGCTCCATCGCCAGGATCAGGGCCGACGGCAC
>DASUPX010000452.1:0-3124 GCA_036280905.1 Rubrobacter sp.
CGAGGAGTTCCGGGTTCTCTACAGGTGGCGTTGCGTGCCGACCTCCTGCATCGTTTACGTGCACAGGGTCGCCAGGGAGCGTCGTCAGGCGGTTCGGGCTGCTGCCTAGGCTCCGAGCGTTCTGGGGCGTGGCTTGCTAGAGTAGCCACGCTCGGGAAGCTGTAGAGAGGAGCCGGAGGTCATGGCCGAAGGAACACGCACGTATGCCGAGGGGATCGAGTTTACGACCGGGATCCCCGAGGAGTTCGAGGAGATTCTGACGCCCGAGGCGGTCGCCTTCGTGGCGAAGCTCTCGCGCGAGTACAGGGGGAGGGTGGTCGAACTCCTCGACAAGCGGGCGGAGCGTCAGGAGAGGATCAACGCGGGCGAGATGCCTGACTTTCTGCCGGAGACGCGGGAGGTCAGGGAGGGCGACTGGAAGATAGCCCCGATCCCCGACGACCTGCAGGACAGGCGCGTGGAACTCACGGGACCGCCCGACCGCAAGATGACCATAAACGCGCTCAACTCGGGGGCGAGCTGCTGGATGGCCGACTTCGAGGACGCCAACTGCCCGACCTGGCACAACATGCTGGAGAGCCAGCTAAACATGAAGCAGGCCATAGAGGGCACCATCTCCTTCGACGACCCGGGCTCGGGCAAGCACTACGAGCTCGGCGAGGACACGGCCGTCATTCTGGCCAGGCCCCGCGGCTGGCACCTCTTCGAGAAGCACATGCTCGTGGACGAGGAGCAGGTCCCGGGGGGCCTCTTCGACTTCGGGCTGTACTTCTTCCACAACGCCAGGAAGCTGCTCGAGAACGGATCCGGGCCGTACTTCTACCTGCCCAAGATGGAGAGCCATCTCGAGGCAAGGCTCTGGAACGACGTCTTCGAGCTGGCCCAGGACGAGCTTGGCATACCCAGGGGCACCATCAAGGCCACGGTCCTCATCGAGACCATCCTCGCCACCTTCGAGATGCACGAGATCCTCTACGAGCTGCGCGAGCACTCCGCTGGCTTGAACTGCGGCCGTTGGGACTACATCTTCTCCTACATCAAGAAGTTCCGCGAGGAGGACATGCTTCTCCCCGACCGTAACTCGGTGACCATGACCGTCCCATTCATGCGTGCCTACTCCCTCCTCACCATAAAGACCTGCCACCAGCGCGGCGCGCACGCGATGGGGGGGATGGCGGCCCAGATACCCCGCTCCGACGACCCGGAGTGGACGGAGTTCGCCAACAACAAGGTGCGCGAGGACAAGGAGCGCGAGGCCCAGGACGGCCACGACGGCACCTGGGTCGCCCACCCCGGGATGGTCGGCCTCGCCAGAGAGGCCTTCGACAAGTACATGCCCCAGCCCAACCAGCTGGACAAGATCCCCGACATCGACGCTTCGGCGGAGGACCTTCTGGAGAAGCCGGAAGGTGAGATCACCATGGACGGCTTCCGCAACAACATCTCCGTCGGCGTCCAGTACCTCGCGGCCTGGCTCGCCGGACGTGGCGCCGTCCCCGTCTTCAACCTCATGGAAGACGCCGCGACCGCGGAGATAAGCCGCGCCCAGGTGTGGCAGTGGATCCACCACGACAGGGGCATCCTGGAGGACGGCACAGAGGTGACGGAAGACCTCTTCAACACCACGCTCGAGGAAGAGCTGGAGAAGATCAAGAACGACATCGTCGGCCCGGAACGCTGGGAGACCGACGAGTTCGGCAACGCCGCCGAACTGTTCGCCCGCATCTCGACCGATGACAATTTCGTCGAGTTCCTGACCCTTCCCGGTTACGAGTACCTGGACTAGAGAGGAACGCCGATCCCACGCTTCCCACGGATAGGATGCACAGGAGTCGGTCCCGCCAGAAGGCGGCCTGCCCCCGTTCTCCTGCCCAGGAGCGTGGGACACGTACCCACACCCGATACCAGGAGCAGGGGCGCCCCGTGCGCCCGAGTTGCACATATGTGAGCATATAAGTGCATAATGCAGTCTAAATAGAGGAACCCAAGGAGGACGTGGTGGAGAACGGAAAGAACGGGGTGGAGCGGATCGCCAGCGAGTGGGAAGGCGAGCGTTGGGAGGGCATAGAGCGGCCTTACACGGCTGACGACGTGGGTCGTCTGCGGGGTTCGGTCAGGATCGAGCACACGCTCGCGCGGTTGGGTGCGGAGCGGCTGTGGAGGCTCATGAACGAGCGGCCCTTCGTGCGGGCGCTCGGCGCCTTGACGGGCAATCAGGCCGTTCAGCAGGTCAAGGCGGGGCTCGATGCCATCTACCTGTCCGGCTGGCAGGTCGCGGCCGACGCCAACCTTTCGGGGCACATGTACCCGGACCAGAGTCTGTACCCGGCCAACAGCGTGCCGCACGTGGTCAGGAGGATCAACCAGGCCTTGCAGCGGGCCGACCAGATCCACCACTCCGAGGGCAGGAACGGTACCAACTGGTTCGCGCCCATAGTCGCCGACGCGGAGGCCGGGTTCGGTGGCGCCCTCAACGTGTTCGAGTTGATGAAGGCCATGATCGAGGCCGGCGCCGCGGGGGTCCACTTCGAGGACCAGCTCGCTTCCGAAAAGAAGTGCGGGCACATGGGCGGCAAGGTCCTCATCCCGACCTCGCAGGCCATAAGGAACCTCGTCTCCGCGCGGCTCGCGGCTGACGTCATGGGCGTCCCGACCGTCATCATCGCCAGGACCGACGCCGACGCGGCGAACCTGATCACGAGCGACGTGGACCCGACCGACCACGAGTTCCTGACCGGTGAGCGGACCATGGAGGGCTTCTACAGGGTGAACGCCGGGATAGACCAGGCCATTTCCCGCGGCCTCTCCTATGCGCCCTACGCTGACGTGGTGTGGTGCGAGACCTCGGAGCCCAACCTGGAGCAGGCACGCGTCTTCGCCGAGGCCATCCACGAGAAGTTCCCCGGCAAGCTGCTCGCGTACAACTGCTCGCCCTCCTTCAACTGGAAGAAGAAGCTCTCGGAGGAGGAGATCAGGACGTTCCAGGAGGAGATCGGGGCGATGGGTTACCGCTTCCAGTTCGTCACCCTGGCGGGCTTCCACGCCCTGAACTACTCCATGTTCGATCTTGCTCGCAACTACAAAGATCGCGGCATGGACGCCTACTCCGAGTTGCAGCAGGCCG
>DASUPX010000453.1:0-4831 GCA_036280905.1 Rubrobacter sp.
GCACCCTGGAAGACACCTCCCTGGAGATGTGGAGGGATGTCTTCGAGTTGAACCTCTTCGCAGCGGTAGATCTGGTGAAGCGCGTCGCTCCCGGCATGCGGGAGAGGGGTTGGGGAAGGATCATCAACATCTCTTCCGAGAACGGGACGCAACCCTACCCGGACATGATCTCCTACAGCGCCTCCAAGGGCGCCCTGGACAACTTCTCAAAGGCCCTCTCCAAGCAGTACGCCGCCGACGGCATCCTCGTCAACACGGTAAGCCCCGCCTTTATCGAGACCCCCCTGGTGAACGAGATGATGGAGCAGGCCGCGGAGGAGCAGGGGATCTCGACCGATAGCGCCGTCAGACAATTTCTGGAGAACAACCGTCCGCACATCGAGCTAGGTCGGCCCGGCCGCATCGACGAGGTCGGCCCGATCGTGGCGTTCCTGGCATCCGAGAAGGCGTCCTTCATCAACGGGTCCAACTACCGCGTGGACGGCGGGTCGGTCGCGTCGATCTAGAAGAAAGGCGTTCGACCGGGAGGAGATCAAGAGGCTCTCATCCGTTTTGAGGTTGTGTGTTCCTGTCATGCTCGTCGATCTCTTTCAGCTCGTGGCACTCGGACCGCGGCAGGTCTGGACAGGACGGCCGATCCCGGCTAGGGTGATATTTGTTCTCCAGCCCTGGCGCGATGGACCTGGTTGAAGGATGTATGCATCTCGAACACGATGTCGAATCGGTGGCGGATGGCCCCGGAGACGGGGCGCATTGTCGCTGGCGCTCCTGACGATACTCGGGCTATCTATCCTGCCGAACGCCTGCAAAGCGGGGTCCGCGCCCGCCATAGTAGGGGGAACCGGAGACAACGAGTTGAGAGGCACACCGCAGGCCGACTCAATACGCGGCCTTGCCGGAGAGGACCGCATCGAGGGGCTGGAGGGCGACGATGTCCTGCATGGCATGCCCGGCCGGGATACGCTGTACGGCGGCGAAGGCCGCGACGCCGTCGACGGAGGGTCATATGCGGATCGTGCGTCTGGTGGCCCCGGAATAGACCTGTTGGTCGGGTACGACGGGCAGGACTGGCTGTACGGCGGCGGGAAACCGGATGCCCTGTGGGGTGGCAAGGACGACGACCACCTGTACGCCGGTGGCGGGGGCGGTTTCGCAAGCGGCGGTCCCGGCGAGGATGAGGTGGTGGGCGGCGACGGGCGGGACCGCCTGGACGGCGAGGCTGACGACGACGAGGTCTCCGGCGGCCCGGGCGAGGATCGGCTGGAGGGTGGAATGGGCGAGGACTTGCTCGATGGCCAGGACGGCGACGACTCCCTGTTCGGAGAGATAGACCGCGACACCATACGGGGCGGGAACGGCAACGACTTCATCGATGGGATCGATGGAATCTCCGGGGACAGGATCGATTGCGGTCCCGGTCCTGCGGACATCGCCCAGATCGACGCGGGAGACGAGGCGACCAGCTGTGAGACCCTCCGGACCGTTGGGGGCCGGAGATGAGGGTCGGAGGGGAAGGAGTTCTGGCTACCTTTCGGTCGTTCGCCGCACTGGCAGCGGGCGGGATGGATCGTGTACCCTGATGCAAGCGGTGGCGCGGGGGAGATTGGTGATGCGGGTGCCTGCTCACGCTCCTTCCGGAAGGGAAACAACATAGGTTTGGGTATGGAGGAGACATCCTACGTGCAGAGATCGCGCGTGGGCCGTGCCCCGTGGTCCAGGGTTTTCGAGGGCACGCGGCTCACCCGGGTTCTATGGATGCTGCACCTGGTGCTCGTTGCTCTGACGCTACTGCTCGTCTTCCTTACGCCTGCTTTCTTGTTGCCGGCAGAGAGACCGGCGGCGGTTCTGGTGGTGGTCTCTCTCTTCCTGTCGCTTGCCTGCTCGTCGGTGGGCGTCCTGGTCGCCTCCCACTCGCCGCGCAACCCGGTTGGACTGGTCTTCTGCGTTATGGGGTCATCCTACGGTGCCTGGCGTCTCTCGGTAGCTTGCGCGGACTACGCTCTACTCGTACGTTCCGGGGGGCCGATGGGAGAGGTGGCAGCGTGGACCTCGGCGTGGCTCTGGTTCCCGGTGGTAGCCTCCGGGGCGCTGCTTGTGCTCCTCTATCCTGACGGCGGGTTGCCCTCCCCCCGCTGGCGTCCAGCGGTGTGGGCCGTGGGCGGCGGTGCCGTCCTGGCCACCTTCGGGACCGCGCTTCGGCCCGGTCCCCTGCTTGCGTACTATTACGTAAGCAATCCGTACGGGGTCATTGGGGGGACGTCTCCAGCGGGCTTCCTCGTAGAGGCGTCGACGATCCTTGGCGGGGTCTTGCTCTGTGCGGGTTGCCTGGCGGCGATCGCCGCGCTGGCGCTGCGCCTCACCGACGGTCAGGGCCGTCGACACCTCGGGTGGTTCGCGTGCGCCACCTTTCCGGCGCTACTCATTCCGGCCGCGGTCCTGGCGAACTGGAGCGTCGAGAGGTTCGGGCTGCTCGTGCTCGGCAGGACGTTTTCTCCACTGCTGCGTGCCGTCGAAGCCTCCGTGCTTTCCGTCGAACCGGACGATATGGCGGGGGCGGTGATCGCGCTAAGCGTGGCTGCAAGCCTCGAGTTCCTTGGCGCCTGTGCCATCCTGCTGGTACCGATCTTCGCCTTCGTGGGCATGCGCAGGCATGGCCTGTACGGCCTGGATAGCGCGGCACCACTCGCCGCGTCGCGCTGGTTCCGGGTGTTCGCCGGGGGCATCGTTGCGGGTGCCCTGCCATTCGCGTTCGTCTACCTGGCGGTCTTCCTCTACGTCATCCTCTATCTCGTCGTGCGGCAACACCAGCCGGAGCAGGAGCATCTCGGGTGGATCGTAACCTTCGTGGGCGGTTGGGGTGCGTTGGCGTTCTTCGTAGCGGTCACGTTCCTCGTGGCCTTCCTCGTATCCCGGAGGGCCGAGTCGCGGTCCGTGCTCCTCGGGACGCTCGTTGGTCTGGTTGCGACGGCCGTACAGGTGGTTCTGTTCCTCGTCGATCCGCCTATCGTTCCCGGGGGCTTTTTGGTTTACCTGTGCCTCGGGCTGGCCGGCGGCTACTTCGGTGGACTCGCCGGCCGCTCCACCCTCTCCGGCGGTCTGTACAGGGTCAGCCGCCGGATCGGCGCGGCAAGGGATGCCGCGGCGGTCGCCGCCGTTATCGGCGAGAACCTCGGCGGTCCCGGGGTCGATGGCGTCGCCGTGTGGAGGAGGGATGGTCCCGAGAGCCGTCCCACGGAGGCTTACGGCGTGGGGCCGCGAGGGGACGACGGGGAGCGGGCCGAGTTGTGGGGCTCATGGAGGGCCGAGGGAGGCGAAGGCTGGCCCCCAGGGCTCGGTCCGGCGGAGGTGGAAGCGGCCGTGCTCCCGACGCCCGGGGAGCGGTCCTGGGCCACGGTGCAGCGATCTCAGCTGTCCCCGGAAGAGAAGCGGGCGTGGGAGCACTCGGGGGTTCGTTCGGCGCTTCTGGTCCCCCTCATTGTTCCCGGCAAGGCCTGGAGCGGGCTGTTGATGGTGACTTTTCGGAAGCGGTTGCGCTTCTCCGGCCGCGCGGCAAGTGCGTACCTCGCGGTGGCCTCGCAGGCCGCCCTGGTGCTGGAGAACCTGCGCCTGATCGAAGAGGCCAGGCAGACGGGACGCCGGGGGGGAATCCTCCTCGAACGCCAGAGGCTGGCGCGGGAGATACACGACACCCTGGCCCAGGGGTTCACCGGCGTCATTACGAGCCTCACCGCCGCAGAGCTAAGCAGCGATGCTTCAGAGATGGGCGCGGACTCAGCACGTTACCTGCGGGACGCCAAGCGCATCGCCGGGGACAGCCTGGCCGAGGCTCGCAGGCTGGTGTGGGCCCTGCGCCCCGAGGCGTTGGATCGCTACTCGCTCTCCGAAGCGTTGAGCAACCTGGTCCGCCAGTGGTCGGAGCAATCCGGAATCGAGGCACGCGGGACCACAAACGGCACGCCGCGCGAGCTCCTCCCAGAGGCGGAGGTGGCGCTCCTGCGCGCGGCGCAGGAGTCGCTGACCAACGTCCAAAAGCACGCCCACGCCAGCAGGGTCGACGTAACACTCACGTACATGGACGACCGGGTCGTAATCGACGTGGTCGACGACGGCGTCGGGTTCGATCCGGCGGAGACCAGCCCCGTAATCGGGCCGCAGGACGAGCGCGGCTTCGGGCTTACGGCCATGCGCGAGCGCGTCGAACAGATTGGGGGGAAGCTCGCCGTCGAGACAGCGCCGGGGGAGGGTACCGCCATCGCCGTGGAGTTGCGTGACGGGGAAGTTCCGCGAACTATCGAGGAGGTACATTGACCGAGCAACGCACCAGAATCCTGGTCTGCGACGATCACCCGGTGGTGAGGTCGGGCCTCAGGGGTATGATCCAGAGCCAGCCGGACCTGGAGGTCATCGCCGAGGCCGGCGACGGCGCACAGGCTGTGGCGCTAGCCGGCCGGCTCCAGCCGGACGTGGTGCTCATGGACCTGAGGATGCCGGGGATGGACGGCGTGGCGGCGACGGCCTCCATCAAAGAGAGGCATCCCGCCATCCACATCCTTATCCTTACCACCTACGACACAGACGCCGATATCCTGCGCGCCCTGGATAAGGGGGCGACCGGGTTCCTGCTGAAGGACGAGCGCGAGGACAGGCTCTTCGACGCCATAAGAGAGGCCGCGGACGGCAGGTCCACCCTGGCGCCAGGCGTGGCTTCACGCCTGGTAGAGAGGTTCAGGGGAAACGCAGATTCACACGTTAGCGAGAGAGAGATAGAGATCCTCATGCTCGTCGCGCAAGGATGGAGCAACCGGGAGATCGCCCGCGAGCTGCACATAAG
>DASUPX010000454.1:0-5315 GCA_036280905.1 Rubrobacter sp.
CTGTATGATGGCCCCAGCCACGGCCAGCGCAGCACCGACGAGGGCGGCGATCAGGGCCCTAGGCACACGCAACGTGCGGATGATCAGATCCTCCTCAGTGCCACCGTAGTCCACGAACGCCCCGATGACGTCCCCCGTGCCGATGCTCGCCGCCCCAAACCGCACGCTGGCTATCAGGCAAAGCACCAGCAGCCCGCAAACACCCACAAGCCCAAGAACCAATACGGACCGAGAACGCAACATTTCCGAGCTACGAACCCCGACCAGGGTCGCGCCGACGCCGACCCAATACACTGTTCAGGCCCGTCTTGTGGTCGTTATCGAGAATGACAATCATTAACAACATGAGTTGCCAAGATACAAGGTCGGGCACGAATAGGCAATTGATCTGGATCAAATAGCGCCGGGTGCGGGCCTTTCGCGGCTACAGCGATCGACGCTGGGGGGGAAAGGCTACAGGCTACAAGTTTCAGGCATCAGGTATTTTTCCTGATGCCTGAGACCTGTAGCCTGATACCCCCTACAGCCGCTTCTCTTGAGCTTTCCGGTCCTCTTCGCGTAGCTTTCGCCAAGGCGGAAGATGAAGATGCCAAGGGGCACGAAGACGAGACCCATGATCAGGAGCGGCCAGATATTGTTCCACAGCTGCGGGAGGCTAGCGCCGTGCTGGAGTGCCGCGCGGAAGCCTCTGAGCGCGTACGTGACGGGCGAGAACTGCGCCACTACCTGCATCCACCCGGGGAGGACGCTCACGGGGTAGTAGACGCCGGAGACGAGGAGCAAGATGGCCGAGACGATGTACGTCACCTGCTGGCCCTTTTCGGGCGAGAGCAGCGGCATGACGGCGGCCACCACCCCGAAGCCGACGAGCGAGATGCTGCACACGGCTAGCACCACCAGGGCGGCCCAGTAGTTGGCGTTCGAGAGGTCCAGGTCGAACGCCAGCATCGCCACCCCGAAGACTATGGCGGTGCGGAGGATGCCGTAGACTATGGCGTAGACGCCCATGCCGAGGAGGTGGGTGACCCGGCTCGTCGGGCTCATAAACGTGTACTCTATCGTCCCCTCCCACCGCTCCCACTGAACCGTCTCGGAGAGGATGTCGAAGATCATCGACAGGTAGCTCCAGATCAGGGCCCCGATCAGCAGGTAGGTCATGTAGAAGCTGATATCCGTCCCCTGGCCCCCACCGACCTCGTCCACCCCGGCCCCGATGAACGTGATGGACATGGCGTTGACCGTGGTGAACGTGAGCCAGACGATCTCCCACATGAAGTATCGTTTGGTCAGGAAGTAGTTCCGTTGTACGTAGCCCCAGACGGCCACCATCTCGGTCAGCCAGAGGGGCTTTAGCGGGCCTCTCATCTCTATTCCTCCTCCGCGCTGGCTTCCTCGACCGAGTAGCCGGTGGCGGCCATGAACGCCTCTTCCATGGTGGGCGCCCGCCCGTTGGCCTCGCCGGCGTAGCGGCGCTTGAGCTCCTCGGACTCTTCGAGGGCCAGGATCTTGCCGTCCATCATGATGCCGACGCGGTCGCAGAGCTCCTCAGCCTCGTCCATGTCGTGGGTGCAGAGCAGGATCGAGGAGTCGTGGGCGTCCCTGATCCTCTTGATGAAGGCCTGCACGTCCTTCTTGCTTCTGGGGTCCAGCCCCGTCGTCGGCTCGTCCAGGAGCATAAGGACGGGGCTCGTGAGCAGGGCCCTGGCGAGCGCTATCTTCTGCTGCATGCCGCGGCTCAGGTGCTCCATTGGCTCCGTGGCCCGCTTGCGGGCAAAGCCGATGTTGTCCAGTATCTCCGCTATTCTCGGCCGGGCCTCGGCGCTGGTCACGCCGTAGAGCTTGGCCCCGTAGAGCAGGTTCTCCATCGCCGAGAGCTTCTTGAAGAAGCTGGCCTCCACGCTCACCCGGTTCATGGAACGCTGCACCTTCTTCGGGTGGCGCGTCGCGTCGATGCCGAAAACCTCGACCTGCCCGGCATCGGGAAGGACGAGCGTGGAGATCACACGCACCAGCGTGCTCTTGCCGCTACCGTTGGGGCCGAGGATGCCTACAACCTCCCCCTTCCCAACCGAGAGTGAGACCGAGTCGAGGGCGCGTACCACCTCCCCCCGCCGCTTCTTGAAGCTCTTCTCTACGTTTCTCAGTTCCAATGCCTGTACCATCACACCTCCTCTTTGTAGCTGTCAGCTTTCAGCAGTCAGCGATCAGCCAGAACAAAGCCCACCGCTGACGGCTGATTGCTGACCGCTGCAGGAGCGGCCGGAGGCCGCCCCTACAAACGCCCCCTGGCCTCCAGTCTTTCCCAGACCTGGCGCCAGGTCTCCTCGCGCTCGGCGGCCACCGCGAGGGCGAAGAGCCGCCGGGCTAGCCTGGCTCTTAGCGAGGGTTCTCCGGGGGGCCTGGCGTATCTGCCGCGTTCGGCCCGCCTCTCGGTGAGGTCCCGCTCGCGGGCGTCGCGGTCGTGCAACAACAAGTACTGATAGTCGGTGAACATTGCTGTGTCTCCTTTGCTCTCTGTCGCGCCCTGGATGAGGGCCGATACCGTCGGTTGGGGTTCGGAGCCGGAGACCATTGCCAATCGGGCAAAATATAAGCCCCCGGTCCGTGTGGTCCGGGGGCCTCGTGTGAGAGTTGATCGAGCTGCTAGCTCACGTTCTCATCATGACCGCGCGGACCTCGGGACGCACCTCTCCCCCGAACACCGGAACTCCTATGTTCGTGATAGCGACGCGCATCAACCGATCAGTCCTTTCCGCGACAACAACATAACGGGAGCACACTACCCTACCGCGGCGGGCCTGTCAACACCGATCTTGCCGCGCCGTCCGGATAACGCTGGCCCGCCTCCTCTTGGGCTTCGCGGCCCGCGCCCATCCGGTAACATGTCCGCCGGAGGTCGTCCGTACGAGATGGGAGGGGATGTGGAGAACCTGACAGCGGGCCACCCGCCTGGCATAGCGGCCGCGCTCGCCGAGAAACGTGCCGTGGCCGAGGACGTGTTCGACCACTTCGGTGAAGGTGCTGACCTCATCGTCGGGCTCGGAAACGGCGAGCCGGTAACGGTTATCGACGCGCTGGAGGAGGGAGCGGGCAGGCTCTCGGACGTCAAGATCCACCAGATGTTCCCCCTGCGCGAACGCCGCTACATGCACGGTGAGGTGGAGGGACTAAGGCACGTCTCCTGGTTTCTATCTCCGGCCAACCGCGAAGCCTTCCGCCGGGGAGGTTGCGACCTCGTCCCGAACAACTTCTGCGACGTGCCACGCCTCATGAAGCGCTCTACCCGCCGGTCGCTGGGGCTGGCGGCAGCCTCCCCGCCGGACCGCCACGGGTTCTTCTCGCTCGGCACCCACGCCGAGTACATGGCGCCCATGATCGGGGAGGTGCCCCTGTTTCTGGAGGTCAACCACAAGATGCCGAGGACCTTCGGCGAGAACCAGGTGCACGTGAGCCAGATCGCGGGCTGGTGCGAGGCAGACTACCAGCTGGTGGAGCTCACGCGCCGTGAGGAGCGCGATACGGACCAGAGGATCATGGAGTACGTCGCCGAGCGCGTACCCGACAGTGCCACGTTGCAGATAGGGATAGGCGCACTGCCGAACGACGTCCTGGGCGCCCTGGGAGACCACACCGACCTCGGCGTACACTCGGAGCTGTTCGCCGAAGGTTTCGTCGACCTAATCGAAAAGGGGGTCGTAACGGGCTCCCGCAAGACCTCGCACCGCAACAGGATCATCACCACCACCGCCATCGGAAACCAGCGCCTCTACGATCTGGTGGACGAGAACCCGGGCGTTGAGTTCTGGCCCGTCGACTACACCAACTCACCCGAGAACATCGCCAAGGAAGACCGCATGGTGGCCATAAATGCCACCCTCGAGGTCGACTTTCTCGGCCAGTGCGCCTCGGAGTCACTCGGCAGCCATTACTGGTCATCCTCGGGCGGTCAGCCGGATTTTGCGCGGGGAGCCATGTTCGCCGAACACGGCCAGTCTTTCATCTTGCTCCACTCGACCACAGCCGACGAGTCGGTCTCCCGCATCGTCGCCCAGCTACACCCCGGCGCCGCGGTCACCACGTTCAAGAACCTGGTCGACCTCGTCGTGACCGAGTACGGTGTCGCCGAGCTGCGCGGCTCCAGCATCCGCGAGAGGACCAGGAGGCTGATCGGCGTCGCCCACCCGAAGTTCCGCGACGAGCTCACGCGCCAGGCCACAGAGATGGGCTATCTCTGAGATTAGCTTTCAGCTATCAGCCGTCAGCTGTTAGCTTTTCTGGCGGATGGCCGATGATCGGTGGGCTCTTGCTAGTGCGCTTCCGGGGGTGCGTTTCTGCCCCGCAGGGCCGCGAATATTCCCCAGAGGCTGACCAGCGCCCAGGTTCCCTCCAGGAGGATGAAGCCGACCTGCCAATCCACGACGGCCACCACGGTCAGCACGGCCGAGCCGGCGAAGTTGGCGACCGAGTACCAGAGGTTGGAAGGCCGTATCCATCCGAGCAGGTTGGCGGCGAAGGCACCGAGGATGGCCAGCGCACCTAGAACCGATATTACCTGCAACACGGGCCGACACCTCCGAAGGTCCTGCCTGACGGGCGCGTTATCCTAGGAGACCTTGCCACACACTGGCATCATGAGGTGGGTGAGGTCATACATGCTGGGAGGTCGGCAGTGCCCGACATCGGTAGGGCTTTTGGCCAGGTATCCCGCCCGAATACGGGTGGCGGGGCAGATGAGAGAAGGACCGCCACCCATTATATGAGACGCCCGCCGGCCGGTCCGGGTTTCACTACCAGGACGGTTTGCCAAACGACTCACCTTGCGTAGATCCAGCTAACAGCCATCAGCTTTCAGCCAGAAAGAGCCGATCGCTGGCGGCTGGTGGCTATCCTCGGGGGAGATCGGTTTCTCTGCAAACTGCTGTAGAAGAAGGTCAGGGGGCGGGCCCGGGCCGTCGCGTATAATGCTCGTGTGGTAGGCACGAACGGTTGCAGCCAGGAAAGGGGAGAAGATCATGACCACCCTCAAGGTCGAGGCAAAACAGGGCGAAGCCACCAGCACGTACGTGACCGTGGAGCAGATCGTGCGCGCGGACTTCTATACCGAAGGAACGGAGAGGAACCTTGCCTACGCCATGGTCTTCATGACGGACGGCAACCGATACCGCGTGGAGGGTGAGCAGGCGTTCGCCCTCGAGACGCACATGACGCAGGCAAGGATCTCGCTTACTCCCCCGTAATCGCCGTAGCGTACAGGCAGGGCGGGAGCGTCCTGGAAAAGGCATCAGGTTTCAGGAAGCACAGCCCTTGCGGGGCTT
>DASUPX010000455.1:0-4688 GCA_036280905.1 Rubrobacter sp.
CCATCCCGATTATAGACCGCCCATACTTCACGGTCCGCGTCGTACCGGGTATCTATCGGGTGATCATTGTAGACGCCCCTTCCCCCGCCGGGATTCCAATTCTGCGTAACCGAGCGTACGGCGTCTGGTTCACCGTTGGTCCGCTTGTTGTCGACGTAGGTGTAGAATCCCTCCGTGTCCTGAGGCTTGGCGTAGTGGACGAACCCCGCAGGCTCTTTCGGAATCGTTACCTTGAAGGCGGCTCCTGCTGGCACTGCGGCCAGATCCTGGTTGAAGATCGCCCACTTTCCGGCCCTGCCCTCGTACCATACGCCTATGTTGTGCCCGTAATCGGCAGGCTCACCACCCACTCTATCAGGGCTCGGAGAGACCAGGACAATGGCATTGGGCTTGCCGTTTATGCTCGGGTCGCTGATATAAGTGTAGTCTCCGCGGCTGTTGTCATCGGTGGCCCGATGGACGAATGAAACCTCGTAGAGCTTATCCTTGGAGGGGTTGGTATCGCTGGACCGCTTGATCGTCGTGTTTTCAGGCTTCGGGGCGGTCGTCTCAAAGGTGGTGCCATCGGACGCGCTCCCCCCTACCGAGTCGTACGGCGCCGCGTAGAACTGCCAGCCGAGTACTAACGCGGCCAACGCGCCAGCGCCTAGCGCCAGGATGAAAAGCAGAAGCGCGCCGAAGATGTAGACCGCGAACCTCAACATCGGCGAGAGGGCTCTAAGGCGCTCGGTCATGCTTAATGCGTGCCAGTCAACCGGTCGTTTTCGTACGGTGGCATTGGAGGCCTTCCTGCCCTCTGATGGAGCCGTGGCGGCGAAACCGACGATTTTGCTCCAGATCACGAATGCTCCGCATATTTTACACAAGTTGTAGAACGCCCGTGGTACGCTGGAAACACCAGCCTGGTTGGCGGCAGGTGCTCCGTCCCTCAAGCCGGATAGAGTAACGGAACGAAAAGTGAAGAGTTCTATCGGTCCTCGACGTGGCGAGCGTGATTTTCGCGTCGCCAGCATTCCATGCTGTAGGCGGCCTCGAGTACGTGCTGTGGTAGATCCGGGACCACGTGCTCGAGGCCAATCCGAACGCCAAGGTCGGCAAACGTCTCTACTCGTTAGGATGCGCCACAGCGTAGCGCAGTGCGCCCCGCTACGATTCACTCGACTTCAGCAACGTTGCCAGGGCCGCCAACTCTTTCCGTCGCGCGGGCCGGGCCCGTCTATCGGATTGCGGTGTGAAGGCACGTTCAGGGGTACGCAGAGGGGCAAAATCCCAGGCGGCCCCAACGTTCTTGGTGGCAGTTTCAGAACCTGTCAGTCGGTGTAGAGTACGGTATTGCCGCCCCTGGCCTTGGCCTCGTACAGGACGCCGTCCGCCCGTGAGATCAGCCCGCGGAGATCCTCATCCGGCTTCCAGTTGCACACCCCCCCGCTGAAGGTGAGGGGCACGCTCGTGCCGTCGGGAAGCACCACGGGGTCCCGGCGCAGGTCCTCGACGATGCGTCCCGGCGCCAGCTCCGCAGAGAGACCCTCGTTCGCGCTCCACATCCCCACCACGAACTCGTCTCCCCCCCACCTCGAGATCCAGTCCCCCGCGCGAATGTTGCGTTCCAACACCTCGGCGAAGTGGACGAGGCAGTCATCGCCCACGCGGTGGCCGCGCTCGTCGTTAATGGACTTGAACCCGTCGAGGTCGAAGACGGCCAGTGAGAGCGTCCCTCCACCGCGCCTGGCCCTCTCCACGTCGTTGGCGAGGCGTTCTTCGGCCGCCCTACGATTGTATGCGCCGGTGAGGTAGTCCCTGGCGGCCTGTTCCTCCAGAGAGCGCGCGGCCGTGTCCAGCCGCTCGACGGTGTACTGCACGTCCGACATGAGCCTCCCGGCCCGGTCGGTGTAGTGGACGGGCAGCTCGGGGAGATCTCCGGTCTCTAGATAGCGCCTCAGCGCGCGGGAGGCAAGCGTCGTGGGCGCGGAGAGGGCGTGCATCGCCCAGAGCGTCAGCGTCGTGCCTACCACCGTAGCGGGCACCGTGACGGAGAGGATGCGCACGGCGCCGCTTACAGCGAAGCGGCGCCGGCGCACGAAGTAGACGAGAAGGGCCAGAAGCGGCGCGTGCGTGCCCAGGAAGGCGGAAAGGAATACCTTTCCCACGTAGCTCTTGGGAAACGGCGCCCGCGAAAGCAGGCGGTACAGCCTGAGTTGGTCCTCGTCCACGCATCCTCCTTGGCCTCGTCCCACCTTCCCATTACGCTGTCTACGCGGTGGTTCCGTTGGCGCCCGGCGCGCGCGGCACCGCCGCCACGCACGGGACTCGTGCCTCTCTTTTCCCCTCCTGGACCCCCGCCAAACCACCCGCGGCGATACGGCCGGTCGGCGCCGAGTTCGGTGCCCGCAGGCGTACGCGATCGGCGAGAGCGGCCCCGCGGGTCCTAAGAATCTTCGGCGTAGCGTTCGTCGTGCTCGCGGCGCTGGCGGTCCATGCGGCGGGTGGCCTCCATGACGTCCTGCGGGTAGAGGCTACGCAAAGCGCCGGTCTCCAGGACCTGATCCACGGAGTGCTCGGGTATCATCATCCACTCCGCCGCGTGCGGTACCGGAAGCGGCTTGTTGAGGGCCCGGTAGAGAACCCAGACCACCCACCGCCCCGGACGAGAACCAGACATGAACCTCAAGCGCACACCTCCGCAAAACGTCGTAAAGAGAGCCTATTCTAACGTGCCGGACCGCCACCACGCGGCGGGGCTGAAGTACAATGGGCGATGTGAACAGGCCGACCCTAGATTTCTACCAGCTCGTGGAGCGGGCACTCGACGGGCTGCCGCCGGATCTCGCGGAGCTTCTGGACAACGTGGCCATAGTGGTCGAGGATTGGCCAGACCGCGAAACACAACTCTCCTCCGACGATCCGCATGACACCCTGTACGGGTTGTACGAAGGGGTGCCTCTAACGGAGCGAGGAGACTCGTACTACGGCGTCTTGCCCGACAGGATCACTATCTTCCGCGGCCCGCTGGAGCGGGATTTCCGGGCCGGTGAGCTCGAGGAGCAGGTCAGGATCACGGTGGTGCACGAGATCGCGCACTACTTCGGCTTCGGCGAGGATCGGCTGGAGGAGCTGGGTTGGGGGTGAAGCGTTCTCACGGCGGCAGCGTGCGCATCGAGCAGCAGGTGGCAGCACCGCCCGAAACCGTATCAGCCTACGTCTCGGACTTCCGTCACGCCCGAGATTGGATGGTCGGCGTAGAGAACGTCGAACGCCTGGGGGAGAACGACTACAAACTGACCATCGACAGCCCCATCGGCAAGATAGAGCCGGGGGTGCGAATCGTGGAGAACGGCCCCGAGAGCATAAGCTGGGTCTACACCTCAACCGTGGAGGGCGGCGGGCGGGTTGACGTCATCCCCGAGGCGGGGGGCTGCCTGGTCTCCTACACGGGCGAATTCCACCTCAAACGCCGTTTCCTGGACCGCGCCGCCCGCTTTGTGGGCGCCGAACGCTTCGCCCGTACCAACGGCGAACGCTCCCTGGCGCGCCTCAAATACCTCATGGAAGCCAGACGCTACTGATGCCCGTTGGTCCCCTGGAGATACTGCTCGTGTTCCTGGTCTTTCTCATCCTCGGCCCACGCCGCATCGTCAATATGTTCCGCTCGCTGGGTACCGGCATAAACGACTTCGTGGAAACCCTGGGCCGCGACAAGAAGAGCGAGCTTCCCGAAGAAGACAAGGACGAGGAGAAGTAAAGCCTTCAGCTTCTTCCTGCCGAAAGCTGCCCGCTGAAAGCCGAGAGCCGAAACTACAACCCGAGCATCACCTTTTCGCCGGGCCCCACACGGGCGTTGGGGGGGTTGCGGTCCACCCCTGACAGGTCTTCTCCCGCGCCCTTCAGGTAGACGCGCGGCTCCTCCACATCGGGTCCCGGGTCCGCGACGTAGGTCTGCCAGGTGACGCCCTGCCAGGTGAAGGTAAGCAGGACCAGCGGTGCGTCTCCCGGGGTGAGCTCCACGTGGACTTCGGGTGGGCCCATCGTCTTCGAGAGGGAGCTCATGGAGCGGCGCTGGCCCGACTCGTTGAACAGGTCGATGCCGGCGCGCAGCCGGTTGGCTGGGTCGGAGAGGCGTCCACGCAGCTCCCGCTCGCCCTCCAGGTCGCCACGCACCGACTCGATGGTAGACCGGAGGGCAAGGATCTCGTTCTCCCTCCCCTCCAGGTCCCTCTCCAGGCCGTCGACGCGTCGCAGGGCGTCCTGCAGGGCCAGATCCTTGCGCGAGGCCTGCTCCCTGGATTCACGGCTGAGGGCCTCCAATTGCTCGGCCCGACGCTCCAGCAGGTGGTCGCGGTGGGTGACCTCGCCGTCCTTCTTCTCCAGCGCCTTCTCCAGGCGGGCTATCTGCTTCTCCGAGCCATCCCTGCGCCGCTTGCGACCACGAGCCTCCTCTTCCAGGCTCCGGATGCGCTCCTTCAGCCGCGCGCTCTCGCTCTCTAAGGACTCGATGTGTGCCTCACCCGCCTTACTCGCGGCCTGGGCCTCGTCGGCGGCCAGGCGGAACGCGGTGATCTCCTCGTACAGCTCGCGGATTCTGTCTTCCTTCATCCCGAGCCTGGCCCGCAACTCCTCGGGGTCCGAGATCCCCGCGGGATCCATCGTCACCCCGGTGGCGTCGGGCGACACTTCCTCGTTCTCGCGGCCCT
>DASUPX010000456.1:0-11833 GCA_036280905.1 Rubrobacter sp.
TGGGTCCGAAGTCCTCCAGGCTCTGGAACCTGTCCTCGTTGACCATGAGCCACATCTCGATGTCGTTGAGGGCGCTCAGAATCCGCCAGTCCACCCCGCCGTCGTAGCCGACGAGGAAGGGCCCTATCCCCCCGGCCCCCACGTCCGCCTCGCCGGCGACTATGGCGTCGCGCACCGCGGCCCCAGCGTCAACCTGGGTCCAACTGACGTCGTAGTCGGGCAGGCCTCTGGCGAGCCACCCCTGCTGCTCCATGATCACGAGCTGCGCGTAGGTCGTGGTTCCCGGCTGGTATACGATCCTGAGCTTGCTGCTACCTCCCCCGCCCGACGCGCCACCGGCCGTCCCGCACCCTGCCAGCATCAGCCCGGCGGCACCCGCGGCCCCGAGCCCGAGGAACTCCCGCCGGCTGAAGCGTCCCGGTATACGGCGCATCCTTATGGGCCCGTTGTCGTGCTTCATGCTTCTCCTTTCTCTCCCTGCAGGTTTCACCGGATCAGCTATCCGCTCTTCATGCCCCACCGGATCACCGTCCGCCTCTCGAGGAGGCTGAAGAGCGCCTCGACGAGGATGCCTATCAGGGCGATGGTCACGATGCCAGCGAAGACCTCGGGGATGCGCAGGAAATAGCGGGCATCGTTTATGAAGAAGCCGAGCCCGCCGCCCTTGCCGGCCATCCCGAAGACCAGCTCCGCCGCGACGATGGTGCGCCAGCCGAAGGCCCAGCCCGTGCGCAGGCCTGAGATGGTGTGCGGCAGGGCGGCGGGGAAGAGTACGTCGCGGACCATGCGCCACCGGCCGAGGTCCAGGTTGCGGCCGACCATGACAAGCGTCGGGTTGACCGTCCGGAAACCCGTGCTCACGTTTATGGCTATGGGCCAGGTTATGGAGTAGACGATCACGAAGATGAGCGCGGTCGGGTTGAGGCCGAACCACAGGATGGCTAGCGGTAGGATGGCTATGGCCGGCACGGGGTTGAGCATGGAGGTCAAGAGCGAGAGAAGATCGGCCCCCACCTGCGTCCAGGTGGCGAACGCGGTGAGGGCGAGGGCCACGACCGAGCCAACCACCATCCCGATGCATAAAGTCCTTAGCGTCACCAGCGTGGCCGAGGCGAGCCGCCCGTCGACCCACCCCTCTACGAAGGCTCTGGCCACGTCCACGGGACCGGGTAGTATGAGGGGCTGTATGCCCGAGAGGCTAACGTAGAGTTGCCACGCCCCGAGGAGCGCGAGCACGAGAACGGAGTACCGCGCGAAGCCGGGCAGCCTTCCCCAGTAGCCGACCTCGGGTCTCTTTCCGGACGCCCCCTGGAAGGTTACGTTTTCCATCCTGTCCCTACTCAAAGACCGCATCGTCCACCTCCTCTTCCTCGGCGAGCAGCCTGCGCAGCTGCCTTCGGGTCCAGGCGAACCGCTTCGAGTCCGGGTCGCCAGCCGCCCCGGTAACCTCGAGCACGTCCCTGACCTCCGATGGGGCGTGCCCGAGCACGACGACCCGGTCGCCTAGCACCAGCGCCTCCTGGATGCTGTGGGTGACGAAAAGAACGGTCACCTCGGTCCGCCGGGTTATCTCGCCTAGCTCTCTCTGCAACCTCGCGCGGGTCTGGGCGTCGAGGCTGCCGAAGGGCTCGTCCATGAGGAGCATCGTGGGATCTAGCGCGAGGGCGCGCGCTATCGCGACGCGCTGCTTCATGCCGCCCGAGAGCTGGTGCGGGAAACGGTCGACCGCGTGCGAGAGGCCCGTCAGCTCCACGAACCGATGGGCCGTCTCCACAACCTCCTGCTCCGTCCGGCCCGTCGCCCGCAGCGGGTAGGCCACGTTGTCCAGCACCGTGCGCCAGGGGAAGAGCTGGTCGAACTCCTGGAATACCACCGCCCTGTCGGGCCTGGGCCGCAGGTCCTGCTGGCCGGCGAACGAGATGACGCCACCGTCCGGTTCCAGGAACCCCGCCACGGCCTTCAGGAGCGTGGACTTGCCGCACCCGCTCGGGCCGAGCAGCATCACCTTCTCCCCCGGCCACACCTGGAAGCTCACGTTTCCAACCGCCACGTTGGTCTGGCCGTCTACCCTGTATCCGAGCCTGACGGCCTCCACGGAGAGAAGCGGATACGCGCCGTGAACTCCTCGCCATTCTTTGGTATCGAGCATGTCGATCTCCTCGCGTGTTCTTCTACGTGTTCTCGCCGGCCTTCCGGGGCTGGATCTGGGGAAGAGCCGGCGGCGGGGTAGGACCGCCGGCTCGGGAAGAAAGCTACTCTAGAGTGGATGCCCACCTCGGTGCCTTTCACCTTCACGCGGGAGGTGCGGCGGTGCCCCCACTACCCTACTGTCGCGTACCCCCGCACGCGTCCTCCTCGTCACGTCAGTCATGCTGCCAACCTCCTTTATATAGTTTGTTGGTCGATTAACTTAACAAAACAGGAGGCTACCCCGAGACCGAGCGGGGGTCAAGTGATTCTGGTGGCGAAAAAGGTGGGTCTGGCGCGTCATGGTCGACCGCAGAAAGTCCAGAGTCGCCATTGCACCGCCCCAAACCCGCAACAAAAGCAATTCAAAGAAATCCGAAAAAATGTTCAAAAAAGTTCACAAAACGCCGTAGTCTGTGGTTCCGGGGGGGTGGCTAGCTCCAGGCAGGGACGAAATCGACGGGAGAGCCGGTGGGGATGAGTTGCTCTCTCGCGACCGAGGTCGCGGAAGCCGACGCAAGGTCAGCAGCCCTGGCGGCATCGCCGCGAAGCGCCCCCCACGCTATCTGTGCCGCGATGAGGAGTCCCGCGCACAGGAGGGCTACGGCCACCACGCGCCGCAGCGCGGCGGCCGGTGCGGCGTGGGCGATCTGGGCTCCCGCGACGACACCTGCGGCCCCCACGAGCCCCGCCGCCGTACCGAACGCGAAGTCGACCGAACCGTAGAGGAGGAAGCCGGCGGTGGCGAAAGCCGCAACCGGCAGGGCGACGGCCTGGGCGGCGCCTACCGCTGTAAGAACCGGTATTTGCAGGAGCAGGAGGATCGGTACGAGCAGTACCGCCCCGCCGGTGCCCGTGAGCGCGGAGCCGAAGCCGACGAACGCGCCAATGGCGAGCAGGGCGGGAGCCCCGAGGCGGCGCGCGCCTCCATCGCTGCCACGGGACCGTCTGAGCAAGACATCGGCACCCGTGAGCACCATCAGTGCGGCGAGGAGGGACATCAGCAGGGCATCCGGCAGGGCGGCGTTGACCCGGGCTCCCAAGAACGCCGCCGGGACAACGCCCGCCCCCAGCCACCCAGCCATCTGCCAGTCGATGCTGCCGCGCCCGGAGTATCTCCACGTACCCGCCGCCGCGCAGAACAAGAAAGCCCACGTACTCGTCGCCGCGGCCGCGTGGAAGCCGAGGCCTCCCAGATAGACCAGGGCGGGCGGCAACAGGACGCCTCCGATACCGACGCAGCCGATCAGTGCACCCACAAGTAAGGCGGCAACCAGCACAAGAACTAGCGTCACCCGTTCGTTCTTACCCTTACTCCCGACACTTCTAATCTCACCTCCTCCCAACCGCTAGTCGATCGCGAAACTCCTGAAGAATTTGCCGTCGTGGCCTTGACTCCGTAGATGCCCCGGGGTATCTTCTTCGCTTCATCATAAAAATAATAGAGAAAGTTAAAAATAGTTCCAAAGGCTTCGAGGGAGGCGACAGATGAGCGCAGTGGAGAGGCTTGGCGGGGAGGATACGGGGCGGGAGACCTCGATCAGGAAGGTCGCGCTGGCCAGCACTATCGGCGCCACCATCGAGTGGTACGACTTCTTTCTCTACGGCACGGCGGCGGGGCTCATCTTCAACCAGCTCTTCTTCCCTCCCGGCAACCCCACTGCTAGCTCGCTTGCGGCCTACGCCACCTTTGCGGCCGGGTTCGTAGCCCGGCCGGTAGGTGGTTTCATCTTCGGGCACTTCGGAGACAGGGTGGGGCGCAAGACCATGCTGGTATTGACGCTGCTCATCATGGGGGTGGCCACGTTTGCCATCGGGCTGGTGCCCACCTACGCGCAGATCGGGATCTGGGCCCCCATCATACTCCTTACGTTGCGGGTTCTTCAGGGCATTGGCCTCGGCGGGGAATGGGGCGGGGCGGTCTTGATGGCCGTCGAGCACGCCCCGGAAGGCAGGAGGGGTTTCTTCGGGAGCTGGCCCCAGATAGGTGTGGGCGCGGGACTGTTGCTCGGCACCGCGGCCTTCAGCCTGCTTTCGATCGTGTTACCCGAACAGGCTTTCCTCGCCTGGGGTTGGAGGGCGGCGTTCCTCGCGAGCGGCATCCTGGTCGCGGTGGGCATGTACATCCGGCTGCAGATCATGGAGAGCCCGTCCTTTACCGAGGTCAAGGAGTCAGGAGAGGAGGCCGCGGTGCCGTTCCTGGAGCTACTGCGCACCCAGCCGAAGGAGTCGATCCTCAGCCTGGGCACGCGTTTCGCCGAGGGTGTCTCCTTCAACATCTACGGGGTCTTCGTGATCTCCTACATCACCGTGCAGCTCGAACTGCCCATGACCACGGCCCTCCTGGGCGTAAGCCTGGCGGCGGCCATTATGTGCGTCCTGACCCCCGTCTACGGTGCGCTCTCCGACAGGGTGGGCAGAAGGCCCGTGTTCGTTACCGGCGCCGTTCTGTTCGGGCTCTTTGCGCTGCCCTCCTTCCTTCTGTTCAACACGCGGGAGACCGTGTGGATCGTGCTGGCGCTCGTGCTGGCGTTCGGGCTCATCCATCCTGCCATGGAAGGCGTACTGTCGTCGTACTGGTCCGAGCTCTTCCACACCAGGGTGCGCTACACAGGGGTCTCCTTCGCGTACCAGTTCTCGGGCATCTTCGCCAGCGGTCTCACCCCGCTCGTCGCCACCTGGCTGCTCTCTGCGGGAGGGGGCCGACCCTGGTTTCTCGGGGCGTACATGATGGGTGCGGCGCTCGTGACCGTGATCTCGCTCTTCGCCCTCCAGGAGACCTACCAGAGAGACATCGGACCCGCGAGGGCCCAGGCACCGGAACCAGAACCCGAACCGGCCATGAAAGGTTAGGGCGTGAGGCAGAAACAGCGCACCGGTAGTGCGCTCCAACGCTACTTCTCCAGGGATAGCCTCTATCTTCCCGCCATCCCAAAGGTCCAACTGGCGTTACTGGCCGGGTTGGCGCTGATGGCTTTCGTACTGCCGCTGACCACGTCTGAGAGGTTGGCGGTCGTGGTCTCGGCTGGTGTGCTGGCGGGGTTGACGTGGTCCACGTTGAATCACGTGAGGCGGAGATGACCTCGGTCAGCGCGACGGGTTGTAAGCCCCGTTCGTCGTCCCACTCTGCCACCTGCAATAACGGGAGGGAAGCGTGACGCAGGGCGAGACGAGGGTGGTTCCGGTCTCCGGGAAGACCATCGTCAAGCCGCTACCAACCGGGTCCCTCGTCGATTACCGGAAGGGTGAAAAAGAGGCCGGGGACCCGACGGGCGACCTCGCCCTGAACGCGGAGATGCGCTGGGAGGGGATGGCGAATGCCGGGTACCTTACCCCCATCGACCGCTTCTTCGTGCGCAACCACGCGCCGACCCCGCGCGTGGACCCCGCAAGCTGGCGGCTCCGCGTTGAGGGCCCCGGCGTCGGGCGTACGCTGGAATTGGACTACGAAGACCTCACCCGGCTCTCTGGCATCTCGGTGGTACGGGCACTTGAGTGCGCGGGCAACGGGCGCGCCTTCTTCGGTGAGAGACAGGGCAGGGAGGCCCCTGGCACGCCCTGGAGGCTGGGGGCTGTCGGGGTCGCCGAATGGACGGGGGTGCCCCTGCGCGAGGTCCTGGAACGGGCCGGCCTCGGGCTGACCGAAGGTTGGGTGATGGCGGAGGGCCTCGACGCGGTCAGAATGCGCCGTCCGCTGCCGCTCTGGAAGGCCCTCGGGGAGGACACGATCCTCGCCACCGGCATGAACGGCCAACCTCTGCCGCCGGACCATGGCTTTCCGGCCCGGCTCGTGGTGCCTGGCTGGGCCGCGGTGGCGAGCGTGAAGTGGGTCGGTCGCATCGTGGTTTCGGACCGCCCGCTGTTCTCGCCCTGGAACACGGCCAAGTACGTCATGACCGGAGGCAGGTGGGGCTCCCGGCGCGAGCCCATCAGCGTGCAGGTGCCGAAGAGCGCCATCGAGTTGCCGTGGCCGGCCGTGCTGCGGCGTGGAAGGAACACCATAACGGGACGCTCCTGGTCCGGGGGCGCCGCGATCGATCGGGTGGAGTACGCGGTGGACGGCGACACGCGGTGGCGACCCGCGCGGATCGAGGGCCCAAACCTTCCCGGGGCGTGGGCGCGCTGGAGCTTCCAATGGTACGCCAGACGGGGAACGCACGAGTTGAGGGTCAGGGCGACGGATACCGGGGGCAACACCCAGCCGGAGGCGGTGGCCTGGAACGCGCTAGGGTACCTCTACGGCGGCATCGTGGGGCACCCGGTCGAGGTGCTCGGATAGTGGCACCAGCAGGAGACGAGGTCCGACCTTCGATGCGGGCCGTCAGGAGGTTGATGGGATGCATGCGATAAAGGTGCTTAGAGAAGACCACGCGAGGATCGAGGCGCTCCTCGAGGAGCTAGCCGACGGGGGCCAGGTAGCGGAGCTCTCAGAACGTTTGAAGAAAGAGCTTGTGGTCCATATATTGGCCGAAGACAACGTCTTCTTGCCGCAGGTCGCGGATGCCATCGAGGACAGCAGGAAAGCGACTGGAGAGTTCTTCGGAGGAGACCCCGAGGTCCTGGCGGAGGCTTCGGGGCTACTGACAAGCAGCCTCGAGAACAACGCGTGGGTTCAGGAACTGTTGCAACGACTACCATCAGAACCTACCCAGAAGGATATAGAGGATTTGCAAAAGGCCGTGGAAAGGCACGTCGAGCTGGAAGAGGGCCTGTTTCCGCGGGCGCAAGAAGTACTGGAAGAAGAAGATTTCGAGAGGATCGGGGACCTCATCGAACACTGCAAATGGCAGGTGAGGGGCCTGGCGCAGGCGAAGCTGGCCTCATCGTCCAGCTTCAGGCCATCATCCGTGGAGGTCACGCTACTCGAATAGGCAAAGGCAGTGGAGGGCTTCCAGCCTGTTGGCACAACCTACGAGGAGGAGAGAAAGATGGGACGCACGGCGGCCGAGTGGGGACAGAAACCACCGTTTCCGGAGACGCACTACGTGGACTCGCTCGTCTACACGGACGAGGGCATCTTCGAAGAGGAGAAACACAAGATCTTCGCGAAGACCTGGATGCTCGCCTGCCACGAGAGCGAGTTACCAGAGGCCAACGACTACAGGACCTACCACCATCCGGCCGGGGTGAACCTGATCCTGGTTCACGGAGAGGACGATGTGGTCAGGGCCTTCTACAATGTCTGCCCACACAGGGGCAATACCATCCTCTACAGCCCCTCTGGCAACGCCAAGCGCATGACGTGCATCTTCCACGCCTGGTCCTTCGACTACGAGGGGAACTGCGTCGGCCTCCCTCGCGAGAAGGCCGGTTACTGTTCGGACGGTGAGTGCAGCATAACCAGAGGAGACCTCGGCCTGCGTGAGGTCAGAACCCAGGTCGGCTACGGTGGCTTCGTCTACGTGAACCTCGACGACGAGTGCGACCCGCTAGAGGAGCACATCGGCAGCGCACTCGACACCATCATCGAGCAGATAGACACAGAGCCCCTGGAGGTCTTCTCGTATCACAGGGCGGTTGTAGACACCAACTACAAGCTCTGGCACGACACGAACAGCGAGTTCTATCACGACTACCTCCACGTCCATAACAGGTTGACCAGCATGAAACAGGAGGGGTACTTCGATCGGAAGATGATCCCCTTCCCCAACGGCCACGCCGAGGTTGGGTCCCAGGAGGTCCACTACGAGGCTTACGAAGGCGGCAAGGGCAGGGCGGAAGCCGGATTCCCAGGGGTGGAGGGAAACCCCTGGTCCCTGATCGACCTGTTTCCCGGCTACTCGTACAACCTGAGGGCATCGGTGCTGCGCGTAGACTCGCAGATACCCCTCGGTCCAAACAAGACCATCGTCGAGTACCGCAGCCTCGGGTTGAAGTCCGACACCGAGGAGCAGCGAAACCAGCGGATCCAGGACAACCTGGTGATCTGGGGTCCTTTCGGCCGCAACCTGCACGAGGACCTGCTCGCCGTCGACGGACAGGGTCGCGCGATCCCGAACGGCTCGCGCTACGTGCTCCACGGCCGCGAGGAGGACAGCACCATCCACGATGAGGTCGGCATGCGTCACTTCTACGCGGAGTGGAGCAGGCGCATGGGACGCCTCTCCAGCGACCCCACAAGCAAGGCGGCGGCCGGGAAACCAGCCAGGATCTGACCCCGCGCGAACCGCTGGCCAGCCCTGGCTCCGCGCAAGGACGGCAACAAAGAAGAAGGAGGACACAGACGTGACCATGGATACGGCGACGAGCAAGGACCTCGACACGGTGGTGCGGGATCTGATCTACCGTTCCTGCTTGCGCCTGGACGAGGGCGACTTTGCTGGATGGATCGGACTCTGTGCCCCCGAGTTCGGCTACAGGATCACGGCCTACAGCCCGGAGATTCGCAAGGAGATGATCTGGCTCGACCACGACCGCGAGGGTATGGAGGGCCTCTTCAAGATGCTCCCCAAACACAACAGCGACCACTCCCCCCTCACCCGCCACGCCAGCGTCTATACCGTCGAGTTCGATGAGGCCAGCGAGAGGGCGTCGGTTATCACCTCGCTGGCCGTCTACAGAACGCAACTGGACGGTGGCGCCACAAGCCTCTTCGCCGTCGGCAAGTACTTCGATACCGTCACCCTGGAGCACGGAGCTCCCCTCCTGGCAAGCCGCAACGTCAGGCTGGATACGCGCGAACTGGGTATAGGGTCGCACCTGCCCTTGTAGAGCCGCCAGCTCTCAGCTTCTGGCTCTGCTTTTCCTGGCTACCTTTCCTGCGCGCGGTAGGTGGAGGCGATCAGGTCGGCGTAGGCCCTCGCCCCGCTGGGCGTCAGGTGCAGCCCGTCGTTGAAATACTCGGGGTGCCCCTTGCTCCTGGCGTACCAGTCGACGAGCACGGCCCTGGCCGGGTAGCGGGCGACGCCGTCCGCCAGAACCTCGTTGTTCGGTGCCCACTGGTAACCGTCGGGCACGGTGGTGTTCACCACCAGGACCGTTTTCGTATCCGAGAGGATGTCCATCGCCTGGTCGAACTGTTCGTCGGTGATGGCTCCGTTGTCGCCTATGTGGAGGATCACCACGCTCCCGAGGTCACCGGAGGCGTCCAGTTGCTCGAGGATGCGTGTGGCCTCGGGTATCTGGCGGCTGCCGCGGGCGTCGATGGTGGTCAGCCTGGGTATATCCTGCTGCAGGTTATCGACCGCGCCTAGCATCACGGAGTCGCCGATGGCCGTCACCCGTCCCCGGGGGCCTGGCTCGCCTCGGATGCCCTGCCTGGCCCCGTCCCGCGCTTCCGTCGCATGACGCCCACCCGTGCTTTCTGAAGGCCCGGCCTTGCCGGACGCGTCTTTCCCCGGTGCGCCGGTCTTCTGTGCCCTGGCCTGGTCTCCGCTCTCGATCCTGACGTGCTTGGTGGAGGCGTAGGAGGGCGGTTTCGGTGGTTCCGCGAGCGCCGTCGCGACGCCGAGGGCCATGCACAGGGCCGCTATGGGCAGGACGGCGCCGGCCCACTGCAGGCGGAGCCGCCTGCGCCTCGCTCCCCGCGCCTCCCTCAGCGCCTTCCAGGCCCGACCCAGAGCCCCACGCCTTATGGGCCTCTCCACCAGGCGGTAAGAGAGGTCCGCCAGCACAACCGTTAACCCAAGCCGCAGCGCCAGCAGCGGAAGCCCGTCAAAGGGTACGTCCAGCTCGGGGCGTGTCAGCATGAATACCGGCCAGTGCCACAGATAGATCCCGTATGAGCGTACCCCCACCCACCGGAGAGGAGCCGAACCAAGAAGCCCCGAGACCAGCCACGACCTCGGGTGTACCACGACCGCTATGAGGAGCACCGTGGCGAGGGCCACCGCCACCAGCCCGCCCCCGTAGAGGATGCGATCAAATTCCCCAAGGCGCAGGCAAAAGAGCACAAGGGCTGCGAGGGAGAAGACGCCCACCGCATCAACGACCAGCGGAGTAGCCCGACGCAACCGGCCCCGCCTGCGGCCCCGGTTGCGTCGGGCGGCCCACTTGTCTGGGGGTCTGTACTTCTCTGCGGGCGACCAGAGGAAGGCAAGCACGGCCCCACAAAGCAGCCCCGTGGCGCGCGTGTCCGTGCCGTAGTAGACCCTCGAAGGGTCCACCCCGGGCGTGTACAGCAGGGCCATCGCCACCGCCGAGGCCACAGCGCCCGCCAGCGCCACGGCAAGTGCTACCCGCTGCCGTCGATACGTGGTCCCGACCCCAAGCCCCAGGACGAGTACTATGGGCCAGATCAGGTAGAACTGCTCCTCTACCGCCAGGGACCACAGATGCTGCAACAAAGAGGGCCTGCCAACCGCCTCGAAGTAAGACTCCTGCCCCACTATAAGGAACCAGTTCGTCACGTATCCGACGGCTGCTATGGCATCGTCCCTGAGCCCCGCCACCTCCCCTGGCAGGAAAACGACCGAGTAGGCGAGCGTCGCCACCAGCAACACGTAGAGGGCGGGCAGCAGCCTCCTGGCGCGCCTGAGCCAGAAGCTCTTCAAGCTTATGTGCCCCTCTCGGCGCCACTCGACGAGCAGCAGGGCGGTTATGAGGTAGCCGCTTACGACGAAGAAGACCTCCACGCCCAGGAAGCCACCCGGCAGGAAGGATAGGTCGGCGTGGTAGAGGAGGACGGCCGCAACGGCGAGTGCCCTGAGGCCGTCGAGGCCGGGGCTGTAAGTCAGGCGCACCTCGGGGGTGCTCGGCACAGAACCAGACCGTGTTGCACGGTCGAACGCCGACTCCTCACCGGCTGCGCGCGACCTTTGTAGCATGCGTGTTCTCGTGCTCCTATCCCGCGGTTTGCGCATGGGATGCTAGCATAGTTATCAACCCTGAGATTCCTTACACAACGGCTGGGTGCCGGGAAGCGATGACACCCATTACCTGGGGCTTCGGGGTACCGGAGGCCGATGTCGCGGAGATTCCCCCGCGAAGACGGGACATCTCTTGGTTTCCTCAGGGCTCGACAACGAGATCCGACGCCACCTATAAGAGGAGTCAGACCTGGCCCTGCCCGGCAAGATCTACCACTACCAGGATCCCGAGCGAGACGAGCATGAAGAGGCATCCCGCATCGAGGACGTTCTCGAACTTCACGACGGCTGGTAGAACGAGCCAGGCCGCCACGATGGACGCGAAGTAGAGCGCGCCCATCCCCGTTACCAGGGATGCCACCTCCGAGAAGAGCAACACCAACAGCACCGCCGAACCGGAGACCTCACCAAGCCGCCAGCCACCGCTACGCCCCTTTCCCAGAAGACCGTTCAAGCACCCTCCGAAGGACGCTCGGAGATCTCATCCAGGCCCTCCGCATCCGACGCCACTGCAGGCCCCTCATCTCCCTCGCCCTTGACGTCGTACCAGGTATCCAACCCCTGGCTTCCAGCCCTGTCCCACAACTCGTACCAGAGATCCAACTCCCACTTCATGCGCCGGCCTCCACCTTTGTTTACTTTATAAGTAGACATTATGGTATATAGCCATGCCCGCAGCGTCAAGCGCTGTGGCCTATTCCTGGGTACTTTCCAATCAGAAGAGACGGGTGGGGGCATTGATCCCGAACCGGTTTCGTGTATTCTTTACCATCGCAATAGACAAGATAGGTTTGACATAGATTACCCTATCACCAGGAGGCATCATGAACGGTAGATCC
>DASUPX010000457.1:0-6391 GCA_036280905.1 Rubrobacter sp.
AGGTCGAAGGCGTCGAGGTCTTCGTGATGCACGAGAAGGAGTACAGGGCCGTGGCCGTCTTCAGGGGCGAAGGCCTCTCCGGCGCCCTCGCCGACTCCGACCCCCAGCGTACCGGGCTCGAACCGCTCACCGTCGAGCCGACGGACGGATCTCAAGAGGCGCGCAAGAGCGCCGAGATCGCCAACTCCTTCGTGGAACAGGCAAACGAGATCCTGGCCGACCAGCACCCCGCGAACACGGTACTGGTGCGCGGCTTCGGCATGCACCCCGCCCTTCCCTCCTTCGACGAGACCTACGACCTCGACGCCGCAGCCATCGCCAGCTACCCGATGTACAAGGGCCTGGCCCGCCTGGCCGGCATGGAACTCCTGAAGGAGGGCGAAGGCATACCCGGCGAGTTCGAGACGTTGAAGGCGAACTGGGACGAACACGACTTCTTCTTCGTCCACATCAAGCCGACCGACGCCGCAGGCGAGGACGGAGACTTCGACCGGAAAGCATCCGTAATAGAGCAGGTAGACGCCCAGATACCGGGTCTGCTCGACCTCGGCCCCGACGCCCTTGCTATCACCGGCGACCACGCCACACCGGCCAAGCTAAAGAGTCACTCCTGGCATGGCGTCCCGTTCCTCCTGTCCTCCCCCTACACCCTCCCGACCGCCGACGCATTCGGTGAGCGTCCCTGCGCGGGGGGCTCCCTCGGCGTGTTCCAGGCCGAAGAGATAATGGGCTACCTGATGGGCCACGCCCTGAAACTCAACCGCTTCGGAGCGTGAGAGAGCGCCGCAAGGCGTAGCATGCAAAACGGTGGGGAACTCGCTTTGCTGGAGGAGGAGATCGTCTCCTGCCGGCTCTGTCCCCGGCTCGTCGCCTGGCGTGAGGAGGTAGCCAGGGAGAAGCGGGCGGCCTTCAAGGATGAGGTTTACTGGGGTCGTCCAGTCCCGGGGTTCGGGGACCCGGACGCCAACGTGGTGGTCTTCGGACTCGCCCCCGCTGCCCACGGGGCCAACCGGACGGGCCGCTACTTCACGGGCGACCGCTCAGGCGACTTTCTATTCTCGGCCCTGTATCGGACCGGGTTCGCCGGCAGCCCGGTCTCGCGCAGGCCAGATGATGGCATGCGGCTACACGGACTCTGGATCTCGGCCGCCGTCCGCTGCGCCCCGCCGCAGAACAAGCCGACCCCGGCCGAGCGCGACGCCTGCCTCCCCTATGCGGCCCGTGAGCTGGAACTGCTCGACGCGAAGGTCGTGGTCTGCCTCGGCGCCTTCGCCTGGGACGCCGCCTTGCGCCTGCTCGACGTGAGGCCGAAGCCGAAGTTCTCGCACGGTGTCGAGCACTGGGTTGGCTCGCTAGTTCTGCTCGGTTGCTACCATCCCTCGCAACAGAACACCTTTACCGGCGTGCTCACCCCCGAGATGATAGACAGCGTCCTGTCGCGGGCGCGGGGGTTGACGGAAGCGGGCTGAGTGGTACCCGCAAACCTCAGGGCCCCACATGACCGCTTCGTCGGTTAGAATGCATGCCCGTGGGTTTCTTCCAGTCCGATAAACCTGGCACGATCCTGATGGCCATCCTGGTCGCGGTCGCCCTGCTATTCGTGGGGGCCTGTTCCGATGGCGAGCGGGAACGAACGGGAGAAGATCCGCCGAAGCAGAAGACCGAGATCACGGAAGAGACCACCTCTCTGGCCACCATGCCCGAGACGACCGGTTCGGAGCCGCCGGAGGTAACCCTCGGCAACGATTCCGGGGACGGGCCCGAGGTGGTGATTCGTCTGGAAGGCGACCCCGAGACCACGTTCTCCGGCCTATGCTCGGTGGGAGAGTCGCAGAAAGTACTCAGCGGCGAGGTACCCAAACGCTTCCAGTTCGACCCGAAGGGGCAAAGGCTCTCCTGCCGTATCGAGAAGAGGGACGACCAGGATGGCGACCTCAAGGTCGTCCTGGCCGCCGGCGAAACCACCCGCTCCGTACAGCAGACGAACACCCCCGGCGGCGTCATAAAAGTCGCGTATAAAGGATAGGTTTCGAGCAAAGGCATCAGGTTAGCTTCCTGAAGCCTGAAACCCGTAGCCTGATGCCTATCGATCGAAGGGAGATACCGTGGAACAAGTAGTAAACCGGGAAGACGCCTGGGACCTAATGTGCCGGTGGACCGAGAGCGACTCCTTGCGCAAGCACATGCTCGCCGTCGAGGCCGCCATGCGGGCGTACGCGCGCCGCTTCGGCGAGGACGAAGAGAAGTGGGGCGTGACCGGCCTGCTGCACGACATGGATTACGAGAAGCATCCTACGCCGGACGAGCATCCGATGGTGGGGGTCGGGGAGCTGGAGAGGCTTGGTTATCCAGAAGACGTGATCCACGCCATAAAGGGGCACGCCGACTACCTGGACGTACCGCGTGACACGCCCATGTCGAAGACGCTCTACGCCGTGGACGAGCTCTCCGGCTTTATCGTCGCCTGCGCCATGGTGCGCCCCGAAGGCCTCCAGAACATGAAGGCCAAGAGCGTTCGCAAGAAGATGAAGCAGAAGTCTTTCGCCGCGGCCGTCAACCGCGACGACATCACGCGCGGCGCCGAGGATCTGGGCGTGGATCTGAACGAGCACATAGAGTTCGTGGCCGGCGCGCTCGGGGAACGCTCTGCCGAACTCGGCTTTGAATCCCGGGAGGCTTAGAAATACGGTCCGCGCCTTTGCTACGATGCATGGGCTGAAGAGGAGAGGAGCGGCGGTTTGGTCAGGGTGATGGTGGTCTTCGGAGGCCGCAGCGGGGAGCATGAGGTGTCCCTGGCCTCGGCGCGTGCCATAGCGGAAGCGCTGGGGAAGAGTGGGCGTCATGAGGTCGTCCCCGTTGGCATCACCAGGGAGGGGCGTTGGATCTCCTCCGGCGAGCCCATGCGCGAGCTGGAATCGAGGTCCGGTTACCTGGCCGACGGGTCGCCAGAGGTCTCCGTCCCCCCGGCCTCCGCGGCCGAGAAGCTCCCGGCGGGGCTAGGTTCCGTCGACGTCGTCTTCCCCGTCCTGCACGGCCCATACGGCGAAGACGGCACCATACAGGGCATGCTCGAGCTCGCCGGCATCCCCTACGTCGGGAGTGGGGTGCTCGGCAGCGCCGCAGGCATGGACAAGCCGACAATGAAGAAGATCTTCGCCCACCACGGTCTCCCGCAGGTCGGGTGGGTCGCCTTTACCCGCAAGCAGTGGGAGGAGGACAGGGAGGGCCTCAGGGAAGAGATAGAGAGGCTCGGGTATCCGTGCTTCGTCAAGCCCGCCAACCTGGGCTCAAGCGTCGGCATCCGCAAGGCGGAGGGCGCCGGGGAGCTTGGCGAGGCCGTCGATGAGGCCGCGCGCCATGACCGGCGCATCATCGTCGAGGAGGGTATCGACGCCAGGGAGATCGAGGTCTCCGTCCTCGGCAACGAAGCCCCTGATGTCTCCGTGCCCGGCGAGATCGTCATCAAGAACAACGACTTCTACGACTACGAGGCCAAGTACGTAGAGGGCGGTATGGAGCTCATAGCCCCGGCCCCCATCCCCGACGAGACCACACGCGAGATAAGGCGCATAGCCCGCGCGGCCTTCGAGGCCATAGATGCAGCGGGAATGGCGCGCGTCGACTTCTTCCTGGAGCGCGGCACGGACCGGTTGCTGCTCAACGAGATCAACACTATCCCCGGCTTCACCCCCACAAGCGTCTACGCGGAGCTCTGGGCCACCAGCGGCCTCCCTTACGAGGAGCTACTAGATCGGCTCGTGCAATTGGCCCTGGAACGGCACGGTTGAGGTAGGTTTTGGCATCAGGCTGCAGGCATCGGGCTACAGGGCTTGCAGCGGATGGCACGCGATTTGACCTTCTCTGGTGGGATCCGTCGGCTTTCGCCGGGCGCGATTTGTCATCGAACCTGACGCCCGTGGCCTGCAGCCTGATGCCTTCGACCCCTCCGCTCGGCTTGCAGCCGCACGCAGAGAATACTTTAATGGACGCATGCTTTTCGCCTTGTTTCAGGAAGAGACGACCGGGATCGCGGGCGTGGTCAACGACGCTGGAGACGTGGCCACGGACGCTGCGCGGGAACCCCGCTCCATCTTCAAGGGGCTCGGGGAGTTCCTCCAGGGCACCTACGGCTACTTCCTGAGCGGCGAGTTCATAGGAGACCTCATCGCTTCGTTGACTGTGGTGTTTCTTGGGATCCTGTTCTACCGGATTCTGACGCACGGGTTGCCCCGCATCCTGCGGTGGCGCCGGCGGGAAGACTTCCTCGATGAGGAGGCCGTGACCCGCATCAAGCGCCAGGACACGGCCATCACCCTTACCCGCAACGCCCTGCGCTACGTGGTCTTCGCGATCGTCGCGCTGGTCGTGTTGAGCATCTTCATAGAGAACCCGCTCCCCGGCGTGGCGGGTGCCACGATCCTCGCCGCGGTTATCGGTTTCGGGGCTCAAAGCTTTTTGCGGGACGTGATAGCCGGTTTCTCCATCGTCTTCGAAGGGCAGTACAGCGTCGGGGATTTCGTCCTGATAAAGCCACAAGACGTATCTGGGATCGTGGAAGAGTTGGGCTTGAGGATGACCAAGATCCGGTCTCTCTCCGGCGAAGTTAGCTACATCCCGAACGGCACGATGCAGGGTGTGGTCAACTACGTCTCGGGCCAGCAACGCTTCAACGTGGAGGTCCAGGTCACCGACGCCGAGGCAGCCTCCAGGATCGAGGGGGCGCTAGGCGAATCGTCCGAGCTCTACCTGAGCCCGCCCCGCCTCGTGGAGCGCAACGAGACCGACGGGCGCATCAGGATGCGCATAGTGGCCGGCGTCCTTCCCTCCATGGCCTGGCTCGTAGAAGACAACCTCACGGCGCACATAAAGGCCGCCGCCGGCGAAGAAGCCCTCGCCGCGGAACCGTTGACCTACAAGGTAGACCAGGCGAACTTGAGAAGGATCAGGTCTCTGCTCCCCCAGGAAGCGGAACGCAACCTGCCGCCGCAGGCGAACAGGAAGCTCTAGACGCTTTCAGCCATCAGCTTTCAGCTATTAGCCGTCAGCAATATGTCGCCTGCCATCTTCGTAGGGAGTTCGCGACGAACCTTCTCCACAAAATCACTGGCTGAAAGCTAGAAGCTGATAGCTCCTAAGTCCCTGGCTGCCAGTCGCCGCGCAGGTGGCCGTTGGTCTGAGCTTTCTCGCGGGTCTGCCGTTCACGCTCCAGCCTCTCCGCCGCCGCGCTCAGGAGCTCTCTGACCTTCTGAAGCCGTTCTCGTTCCGAGGTGAGCTCCAGGATCTGCTGCCTGATCTCGGGCTCGAACTCTACGCGTCCGGCGATCGCGAACGAGAGGTTTCTGTAGGGCGGCTCTATCTCTATGCCAACGGAACCCTCGGTGGCTGCCTCCACGACGCGTTCGAGCAGGCCGATGCACTCCTCGGCCAGCGCCTCCACGTCCTCCTCGGGCTCCTCCCCGAAGTATTCGACCTCGCCCACGTAGTAGGGCTTGCCCGTGAGGACGTTGTTCAGCTTGAAACGCCTCGAACCCTCTACCAGGATCAACATCCGCCCGTCCTCGTACCGCTCGACGAGCTCCACGATCCTGGCCGTGCAACCCACCTCGCGCGTCCCGGACTCATCGGCGAAGACCATCCCGAACTCGTCCTCCTGCTCGAGGCACTCGTTCACCATCTGCTTGTAACGTTCCTCGAAGATGTGAAGCGGCAATGGGGCACCCGGCATCAGCACCACGTTCAGCGGGAAAAGGGGTATGTCCGACACACGAGCTCCTTCCGCTCTTTGAGGCCATTCTAACAGCACGCCGGCTTCGCTCCGCTGGCTTGTCGGCACGCTCCCTACGGTCGCTTGTCAGCAACGCTTCGCCCGGCTTCGCCTGGCTCGCTTTCAGCCAAGAATGGCTCGGCCCTGCCCTTCCGCTCCCGAGTACCGTTGCGGAGGGAAGTCCCGTTCGCCGAGCTAGCAGTTACGGATAGGGACGACTGGCCGAAAGCGAGGCGAAACCGGAGCGTTGCCGACAAGCGAGGGCGTTAGCTCGAGCGTGCTGACAAGTGCAGGCCCGAAGGGCCGTAACATGCTGATAACCGCAGGCCGGAGCGTGCTGAACGGCGCCTAGGCCCCGTTCACTCGTCTTTGCTGATCCAGTAGGTAAAGCCCAGGAAGCCGCAGAAAAACGTTATGACCAGGAGAAAGCCGGCGAAGAACCTGAAGAGGCCCACGGCGGTCGCGCCCCCATCGCCTCCCGCCTGCAGGAGTAGCAGGGCAAGATCCATTACTCTCCCACCCCTTCGGTAAGGGGCTCGGTCGGGCAGTGCTTGCTGACGAGCTTCTGGTCAAGCGTCACGCAGTCGTGGATCAGGTATCCGGGGTTGTTGTCCACCCGGCGTGCCG